>NZ_JBLJBT010000001.1:0-45370 GCF_047637665.1 Bdellovibrio sp.
TTTGTGTGACCGATCAGATGGGAGTCAGTGGAGGGGGAATTCAGTCTTTGTCTGGAGATATGAGTTCCACGCACTTGCTACAGCTAGGAAGTGCCGGAACTTCACCCAACTGGATTCACGACGGCAGTGGCACTCATACCTTACATCTTCCTTTGGCTGCGACCAACGGAGTGACGGCGGGTCTTCTTTCCAAAGCAGATTATGAAGTGTTCAACTCCAAGCAAGCCGCTTTACCTTTAGGAGGCGCGGGACAGGTTTTGAAATGGAATGGCTCTGCATGGGTTCCCGGGGCAGTGAATGCTTTTGAATTAAAAAATTCCTTGGGAACGACACAATTTCCCACCAGTTGTCCGGTGAATCAGACTTTGAACTGGAGTGCGGTGACCGATGCATTTACGTGTAACACGATCGCCCTCAGTGCGAGTCAGATTACGTCCGGAACTTTTTCTGACAGCATGATTTCAAGTCTTGCCATCGATAAAATTACCAGTGGTGGCGGAAAATACTTTTCTTATAAACCCAGCAATGTGGCCTGCTCTGATCAGCAGGTCCTAAAATGGAATGCGGCCCAAGCCCGCTGGGAATGCGGAGTGGATAGCAATGCCGGTGGGACCGTGACGGCCGTTTCCGCATCGGCCCCGCTGTCTTCGAGCGGAGGAACTACGCCGACACTCTCGATTTCTCAAGCCAACGGTTCGACAAATGGCTATCTTTCCGCTGCAGATTGGACAACCTTCAATGCCAAGTTGAGCACGGCAACAACCTTTGCCGGAGATGTGAGTGGCTCCTACAACTCCCTTTCTGTCGATAAAATAAAAGGCAAAACCGTTGCGTCGAATCCAACGACTTCGGGGCAAGTCTTAAAGTATGATGGCACGAACTGGACCGCAGCGGCTTTAAAATTGGGAGAATTAGTCAATGCCACGGGTGGAAGTGCTTTTAATGTGGCCTCCTGTACGGCGGCTCAGACTCTGAATTGGTCGTCGATCACCGACAAAATTGAGTGTCAAAACATCGCTGGTTTGGATGCGGGAGTTTTGACAGCGGGAACGATCGCGGCCGCTCGACTTCCTTCATCCGCCACGTTTTGGCAAGATGGAGGAGCGGGGAAAATCTATTATTCCAGCGGGAACGTGGGAGTGGGTACAAATAATCCACGCACGGCTTTGGATGTCTCGGGGGAAGTGCGAGTGGGAAATACTTCCACGGGATGTTCGGCCACCAATGAAGGTGCAATGAGATACAATAGTACAACAAAGCTGATGGAGTATTGTAATGCCACGACCTGGGTGTCGATGGCCGGAGGAGCAACAAAGTCGTTGGGCGCCTGGGAAGCAAAATCATCTGACGTTGTTTATCAGGCGGCAACGGATGGATTTGTAGTCGTCAATCCGTCCGGTTGTTCTTATGGCTATTATTCAGTTTATTCGGATGCCAGCAATCCTCCGACTGTCGAAAGAATTAAAGGGAAGGCTTTTACCAGCGGCGGGAGTCAGGCGGGTGCGACGATCCCCGTTCGCAAAAATGATTACTGGAAAGTCACCACGACTTATAGTTGTGCGCCGGACGCTGTTTATTGGATTCCGTTCAATTAAAATTAGAATGATTCTGTCACTCGCATTTCATCAAGTCCTGGTGAAAAGATGCCGATAAAGACTTTAATGAATATCTTGAACGTCCTTTTATATTCAGTTCTGCTCCTTGTTGGAGCGCCTCTTGCTTTGGCGGTGCCGGGCACTTTGACGTATCAAGGTCGAATCAAAAACTCTCAAGGAGATCCTCTCGAAGCCAATGGGGTTCTTTTTGAATTCTCTATCATGAACCCGGCAGGAACCTGCACGCTCTATCGTGAAACTTCAGGGGCGATCGACATGAGAAACTCTTCGGGGGTTTTTGATGTTCCCATTGGAACGGGGACTAAGAATTTTCCTGCAGATTCTAGCTTTAAACTTTTTGATAGTTTTGATAACAGTATCACCTTCAACTGCGAAGGGGGAAGCACTTACTCTCCCGTGGCTGACGACAAACGTCTTTTGCGAGTGCAATTTCATGACGGCACGGGCTGGAAGTTGATCACACCTGACAATGAAATTCGTTCGGTGCCTTTTGCCGGACATGCTCGTATCGCACAGACGGCGAAAACTTTAGGCGCCTACACGGCCTCGGAATTTCTTTTGAAAACGACAGTTCCTCTTTGTGGTGGCGGTCAATATCTGCGCCATATCGCTCCTGTAGGAACTTTTGAGTGCGCGACGCCCAGTATCTCGGGCGGCAATGTGATTGGAAATATTTCGGGAAGTGCCACAGGTTTTACGGGACTTTTAAGTGGCGATATCTCGGGCACTCAAAGCACGACCCGTGTTGATAAGATCAAAGGTGTTGCTGTTGACATGACTGGTGTGGGCCCAGGGAAAATTCTTAAATATGACGGCACGAAGTGGGCCCCTGGAGATGACTTGGGAACCAGTGGGGCCTTAACCAGTCTTACCGGAGAGGTCTCTTCGACGGGAAGCCCCACGGCCACGGTGACGATCAATAACAACGCAATAACAACAGCCAAACTTTTTGACGGAGCTGTGACGTCGGTGAAAATCGCTGATGGAACCATTGTCGACGCCGACATTGCCACAGGGGCCGCAATTGCTGACTCTAAACTAGCCACCATTTCTATGGCGGGAAAAGTTTCTGGCAGTGCGATCACATCGGGGACCATCGGTGGCACGACGGCCATTAACACCAGTGGTTTGATTCAAACCTCCAATGGTCTGCGCCTGTATCAGGGAGCAAATTTTGTCGAACTCAAAGCTCCGGCGGGTTTGACAACGGATCTCAGTCTTTCTTTGCCCGACAACGCGGGCTCTGCGGGACAAGTTTTAACGAATATGGGCTCTGGAGTTCTTTCTTGGATGACACCAACGACAGGAACTTTGACTTCTGTGGGAACAACCGCTCCGTTACAAAGTTCGGGTGGATCGGCCCCGGTCATTTCTTTGACGGATTCTGTTGCGGCAGGAACCTATTCCAAAGTCACGGTGAGTGCGAAAGGACTTGTGACCTCGGGTGCGAATTTATCTTCAGGCGATATTCCCAATCTTTCAGGAGATGTGACGTCAACGTCAGGGACCTCCAGTACGAAGGTTGAAAAAATTCAAGGATTCAATGTGTCTTCGACCACTCCGTTGGCGGGACAGACATTGGTTTCATCAGGCGCTCAGTGGAATGTACAGTATTTTGGTTTTGGCCAACTGCGCTCGACAGTGACGGGTAATCTGCAAATGCCCAGCTCATGTGCGACAGCGGATAAGACTTTAACTTGGAGTGCAATCACTGATACGTTTTCTTGTTCGAACATTGCAATAGCGAATACTCAAGTCACCGGTTTAGGAACGGCGGCGACGAAAAACTTTGGGACATCCGCTGGAGATCTTGTCGAGCTGGATGGCAGTGCCCGTATTCCCGCATCCATGATTCCGACGACCTCCCCCGTCGCGGGAGCAGTGCGCTTTAACTCGGGAACGGGTGCTATCGAGTATTATAATGGCAGCGCCTGGATACCTTCAAATTATGGAAATGCTTTAACCAGTCGTCAGTACTACACCACTCCCGGCACTTACACTTTCGTGGTGCCTGCGGATGTTAATAAAATCCGCGTGCATGTGGCCGGAGGCGGCGGTGGTGGTGGTGAATACACTGGCACCAACGGTGGCAATGGCGGGAACAGCGGTTTTGGCACTGTTCAGGCCAGCGGTGGTTTGGGTGGCGCGCGCGGAGACTGGGGACTTGATAGAGATGGAAACCTGCACGGTGTTGGCAGTGGTGGTGATGTTTCGATCAAAGGCGGAGGAGCGCAAGGCGGACCGGGTCGCCCGACATATCAATCCAACTCAGATCCTGTTGACGGCACGGGACAAACTGGAGGAAACGGGGGCTTGGCAATTGCGGACCTTGTTGTGACTCCGGGAACAAGTTATACAGTCACGGTCGGCGCTGGCGGAACGGCTACGGGAGGATCTCCTGGAGCCCCAGGTTTTGTGTTTGTCGAGTGGGCGGGCGCGGGAACGACCATCGCAAACTCGGGCAGTGGTACCCCCAATTATGTTCCTGTTTGGACAAGTTCGACGGCCTTAAACAACAGCCCGATAGCGGTGAGTTCTGGCAACGTGGGGATTGGCACCGCCAATCCCACAGCACAGCTTGAAGTCAATGGCGCGGTCAAGGCGTCAAGCTATCAAGGGGTCTTTAGACCTTACTCCTACACCATCAAACAATCAGTGACGGGAAATGGAACGTACACAGATGTGAATCTGGGCTTGGATGCGACGAACGCCACTTTTGTGATGGCCAATGTTTATATTTCCTCAGGAGCAGACGATCACTTTACCTGCTCGTTTGGTAAGTCACTTCCCGCTGCGGGGACAACGTGGAGTCAACGGCGTGCGAGTGGTTCGGATCTTTACTTTGACTCTAACGATGCGGCAACAGCGGGGGACTACGTGATTCTTTCCCACGATGGACAGAATGAATCAGGCACCGCCGTCAGATATGGTTATCATGCCTTTGTGATGATTCCTCTTAAAGCCAACAAACGATTTGATATGCGGCTAGGAGATGGGAATGCCGCGGCTATTAACGTGAAGATTCGAATTCTTGCGTACGTTGAATAGCCGGTGATTTACATGGGAACTCTAAAAAGTATGTTTCACGCCGACGAGGAAACTGCGTGCTTTCCCGGGGCGGGCCCCAAAAGGTCTTAAAGAGACCAGATAGTCATTGTCCAAAATATTATCCACTCGCGCATAAACCGAGCCTTGCGGAAGATATTGGTACTTCATGGTCCAATCAACCACGCCGTAAGCGGGGATTTCCTGTCGATCTTTTGCGACCGTTTGGTCATACATTTTTCCGGTCCACGACAGAATCACTTCTTGAGAGTACTTTTTGTATTGAGTACCCACACCAAGACTGTATTGGGCTTCAGGCACGTAAGGAAGAGGATCTCCAGACTTGATATCACCATGACCCCATTCTGGATTTGTCGTGTAAGAGTCTGCGGCAAACTCCGCTTTGGTCACCGTCACATTTAAACTCACAGGAATGTAAACCGCTCCCCACAAAAATCCTTTGGCAAAACGAGTCTCCAGACCGCGAATCATCGCCTTGCCCCCGTCAAATTCCTGATCCAAGGTGGAACCCGTGCAGCCGGAAGAAAAAGAGCAAGTTCCTTTGATGTTTTGATAATCCGCGACGAAGGCAATGCCTTCGGCAAAAAATTCGTGATCCGGATTGGAGTAACGAACTCCCGTCTCGTAGTTGATGCTCTCTTCTGGTTTTTCGCTTTGGGTTTGCCCTGGTCCTACAATTGTGACACCGCGGTTGATCCCACCAAGAGCGGACCAGCGTTCATTGAATTGATAAAGAGCCCCCATTCCTGGAACGAAAACATTTTCATTGCCACTGGTGGCTTTGGAGGTGAGTTCGTTGTTGGAGTCATAGTTCACGTTTTCATAACGACCCGACAAAGTCAGCTTCCACGCGTTCCAAAGAATTTCATCAGTGGCCGAAAGGCTGAGGGCTTGAGTGAAGTCTTTATTCAGAGCGGTGTCCTTACGGGCATCGGCCGTGCGAACCAAACTCTTGTTGGTCATCGAGAAAATATCTTCCGTGTGGTTGCGACGGATCTGATCTTGGTGAAGGCGAAGTCCCAAGCTCACTTGATGAGTCCACTCGTTAAAAGAGTGATATGAAAAAGATCCGACTTGCACTCCTTGGCTATAGAAATAACGATCGTTGTTGGTCAAAACGATATCGGCGTCAGCGCCAACACTGGAAGAATCTGCCTTCCCCGTGATCACATCATAATAAAGTTTATTTGCTCCTTGTTGGGGATCTCTTAAAACAGAGTTCACATCAATCGAGGTGTTTCTAAAGTTATTAAAGCGCGACCAGTTGCGATGAAACTTATTGTGATAAGCCGTTCCCCAAAAGCCCCAGTTTTCTTGGGCTTGAGTTTTATAGGTCAGTTGATACTGTTCGTGCTGCCAATCCATCAAGTCATTTTCAGAAGCGGCGTAACGACGAAAAGGTGAACTATAAAAATCGTCTTGAGTTAAGCCTAAATATGTTTCGTCAGAAAGCTCGGTGCCATAGCCGATTTTCCATTCTAAAGAGTGACGACGTTCCCCGGAAAGGCGCTGCTCTCCTTTGAAAAGGAAATCATTTTTGGAAAATCCCGTGTCCTTAGAGGTGTCGAGTTTTTTGAAGCCATTCGTTTGCAAGTGAGTTCCCTCAAGAAGAACACTTCCTTGCTCCCAGACACGGCCTAAGTTGGCGCGATATTTTTGTGTATCATAAGTTCCGCCGGCGACTTCCATTTCGGCGCGATTTTCTTTGGGAAGACTGCGCGTGATATAGTTGATCGCTCCCCCGATAGAATTCGGACCGAAAGGAACAGAAGCCACGCCCTTAAAAACTTCCAAGGATTCGATCTTGCTCATGAACGGGGTGTAATAGGCGGCAGGAGCCGAGTACGGAGCGGGTCCAATCAAAATGCCGTCTTCCAGGATCACAACCTTACGGCTGCGGTGAGGATGAGTTCCGCGCAATCCAATATTAGGTCTAAGACCAAAACCATCTTCTTCCTGTACATAGACGCCAGGAACTTGTTTCAGAACACGATTGACGTCACTTTGCTGTTGTTGCTCCAGCTTTTGTTTGTCAATGAAGTGAGCTGAATTGGGCTGAAGCAGTTCCTCTTCGGAACTTCCGATGATTTTAACAGGCCCCAGCTCGGACATTTTTGTCGAGATCTCAGAAACGTCTTCGGCCTGAGCGAACAGGCCGAAGGAGGAAACTAGCAGAAGTGTGAAATAAAACTTGTTCATGATTATTTGTAGTCAAGTTCCTTGATGATACGGTTCGCGGCCGGAACCTGTTCGCCGATCACAGACCAGTTGGTTGCGTCCGCTTTGAAGGTGCCCCAGTCTTTAATCAATGTGTTTGGAGTCACACCAAGAGCCGCAGGATATTCCAAGTGGCTGGAAGACAGGTGAAGCTGCGCGGGTTCTTGTAACATCAAGGAGATGAACTCCTGTGCAAGTGCGGCTTTCTTAGAGTAAGTCACAACACCGATACCAGAACCGTTCACATGAACTCCGGTGCTATCTTGATTTGCAAACAGAGGCTTCACAGGAAAATTCGGATTTTGAACCAACATTTGCGCCAGGTAATAAGTATTAGAAATACCTACGTCACAGACACCATTCGCCATCGCGGTCATCATCGCAATGTCGTTAGGGAAGACGTCAGATGCAAGGTTATCCAGAATGCCTGCCATAAGATCTTTTGCAGCCGCTTCGCCTTTGTGGTGAACCAGGCTTGCGATCAAAGCTACGTTGTAAGTCCCTTTGGAAGTTCTAAGACAAACACGACCCGCCCATTGAGGAGCTGCCAAATCTTCGTAGCTGGAAATTTCAGAAGGTTTTACGCGAGAAGAATCATAAACCAAAGTGCGAGCTCTGTAAGTGACAGCCACCCAGTGATCGTTTTGATCTTTCATAGCCGGAGCCACGCGAGATTTAACCGCCATGCTCGTCAGAGGTTGAAGAAGACCTTTTTGAGTCAAATCAGAAAGAAAAACCAAATCTTTTGTGAAGATCAGGTCCGCAGGAGTGTTTTCTCCTTCCGCTGTCACCTGTGCGACGATTTCAGCGTAAGGCTTTTCTACAATGATGATCTCAGTTCCGGTTTGAGCTTTAAACTGATCGGCAAGAGGTTGAAGGCGAGCGGTGGGACGATCTGTATAGATAGTCAAAGTTTCTGCATGAGCGGCAACGGCCGAAACAGTCAAGAGCAGGGCTGCGATGAGCTTGTTCATTAGAGAACTCCTTTTAGTTAGAAACGCTGAGATACCGAACCTCTGTACGAGGCACAACCTTTCGCTGTTTTTTGCGTCTAAATGAAAGAGCATTGAAGATGAAAGCGAGTTGAGAATTAAGAGGTTTGTCGATGGGCAGGATTAAGAGGATTTGAAAAGAAAAGAGCCCGCGATAGGGTCGCAGGCTCTTTTTATAGCTGGTAAAAATTTCTTGGGATTAGTAACGAATGATTTCAAACGTCGCTGAACAACCGCGATCAACCCAGATGCGATCATTGTAAACCCCAGCAGTTCTTCCCCAGATGCAGGCTTCGTAGGAATGCTGACTGTAAATACGAACTTCCGCCACTCCATACGGGCTGAAATAGCACTCGTTATAGCGGTAGTTGTAAGAACTGCAGCTTAAATACTCATAGCGATACGCAGGAGGTGGTGGCGGTGGATAGCCAGGATTGGGACGAGGACGAGGCCCCGGATTTCCAGGATAAGGATCAGGGCGACCTGGATTGGGATTCCCTGGATAAGGTGCCGGGCGAGGACCGGGACGGATGTAAGATGTTTCCGCGTTATCCATATTGTCATTGATGTCGGCGTGCGCCAATGGTGCCAAACCGCACACCAACAAGAAGGCCATAAAGATGTTTTTCATTTTTCCCCCGTAATTAGGTGTCATTGTGACTATAAAATCTTTTTTACCCAAGAAGTATGCATAAAAAGTGCCGAACCAAAGTGACACCAAAAAAAATGGAGGGTGTCCCCTCCATTTTTAAATTCTTATCAAGTCCTTCCAAAAGCTATTTGTGCAGAGGCTTTTGGATGATGTGAATGGCGTGACCCAAAGTAGCCTCCGCCGCTTCCATCATCGCTTCACCCAAAGTCGGATGAGGATGGATAGAAAGTGCGAGGTCTTCAATGCGAGCACCCATTTCAATGGCCAACACGGCCTCAGAGATCAAGTTGGAAGCCTCAGGTCCCACGATATGAACGCCCAAAAGAACATGAGTCTTTTTGTCGGCAATCATCTTCACGAAGCCATCTGTTTCCATCATGCTCACGGCGCGACCATTGGCTCCAAAGGGGAACTTGCCGATCAGAAGATCATTGTAACCCTTGGCCTTCGCTTCAGCTTCTGTCATGCCGGCCGAAGCGATTTCTGGATCAGTGAAAACCACAGCAGGAACGGTTTTCGCGTCATACACGCGATTTTGCCCCGCAAGCACTTCTGCCACCAAGACGCCTTCATGAGAAGCTTTGTGGGCCAACATCGGCTGACCACAGATATCGCCGATCGCGAAGATATTGGGAACATTGGTTCTGCGCTGAGCATCCACTTTTACAAAGCCACGCTCATCAACGGCAATACCCGCCGCTTTGAGGTTGGCTTGGTCTCCGTTGGGACGACGACCGACAGTCACAAGAATTTTATCGCATTTTACGACTTCATCTTTGCCGTTGATCTCCACAGTCACTTCGTAACCGTCTTTGACTTTCTTTTGCCCCTTGGCCTTTGCTCCGTAAAGGATATTGACGCCCGCTTTGTTGAGTTTACGGACAACAATCTGCGCGCAATCTGGATCCACCACACCCGCAAGCAAAGAAGACTGAGCTTCGATTACAGTCACTTCGGTGCCCAGTTTTCTGAGGTAAGAAGAAATCTCAAGACCAATGTAACCGCCACCAATAACGGCAACACGCTTAGGGATTGAATCAAAAGCCAAGGCCCCTGTTGAAGAGCAGATGTCTTTTTCATCAAATTTAAAACCAGGAATCTCAATTGGACGAGAACCCGTCGCAACGATAAAGTACTTCGCTTGAACAGAGTCATTGCCAGCAGAAGATTTCACAGAGATTTCTTTAGAGTTCTTAAACTCCGCTTCACCCTTGATGATGGTAACGCCATAGCCTTTCAAAAGCTGATTCACGCCGCTAGACATCTTATCGCTGACAGATTGTTTCCACTTTACAAGCTGTTTCATGTCAACGTCGATTCCGCCTTTGATCATCAAGCCCATATCTTTGAAGTTATGCTGAGCCTTATGTAAAAGGTGAGTGGCCGTGATCATTGCCTTTGAAGGAATACATCCCACGTTCAAGCAAACACCGCCTAAAAATTCTCTTTCAACGACTGCTGTTTTAAAACCAAGTTGAGCCGCGCGGATGGCAGCCACATAACCGCCAGGACCCGCACCAATTACGACAACGTCAAAATTCTGCATTAGATTAACTCCACCAAAAGTTTACCAGGATTTTCAATGCGGGCGATGAAGGCGGCCAAGAAGCGAGCCGCGATCGCGCCATCAATCAAACGGTGATCTGCTGTCATTGTGTAATTCATGACTTTGATCGCTGCCAATTGACCGTTTTTGATAACAGGCTTTTCATCGATTTTGTACATTCCCAAGATCGCCACTTCAGGGTGATTGATCACAGGAGTCGCGTAAGTGCCACCGATAGAACCAATGTTGGTTACCGTGATGGTAGCGCCCTTCATCTCATCTGGCTTCAGCTTTCCGTCACGCGCGCGCTTGGAAAGATCCAAGATCTCTTTAGAGATTTCCAGGATGGATTTTTGATCTGCGTTTTTAATCACAGGAACAACAAGTCCATTCGGAGTGTCAGCCGCAAAACCGAGGTTGAAATATTTTTTGTAAACGATTTCGCCCGCAGCATCGTCAATAGACGCGTTGAACATCGGGAATTCACGAATCGTCGCGATCAAAGCCTTCATCACAATCGGAAGGTAAGTGATCTTCGTTCCGTTTTTCTCGGCATGTTCCTTCAAGGATTCACGCATAGCCACCATCGCATCCACTTTGGCTTCATCCATGATGGTGAAGTGAGGAATGATGGTTTTTGATTTTTGCATGTTTTCCGCAATCTTCTTACGGATACCAATCATCGGAACACGCTCTTCCGCCGCACCTGCAGGTCCCTGATAAGCGGGCTTAGGAATTGACATGCCTGGAGCGGATGGAGCCTTGGCAGAAACCGCTGGCGCTCCGCCTTTCGTAGAAAGAACATCTTCACGAGTCACACGTCCCGCAAGACCTGAGCCTCCGACTGCATTGATGTCGACGCCCATTTCACGAGCCAGACGACGAGTCGCAGGGGTCGCAAGAACTTTAGAGTCCGCCACAGGAGGGAAAATGCCTCCCGTTGCCACGGTTGCCGCAGATGTTGTTTGTACTGGCGTTGAGTGAGCCGCTGCAAAGTTTGCATGAGCGGCAGCAGGAACTTCTCGTTGCGCACCGGCTGGGGCTTGAGCCGCAGGGGCAGAGCCGCCTTCCAGAGTGATCATTGTAGATCCGACTTTAACCACGTCGCCAGATTTGAATTTCAACTCTTTCACGACACCAGAAACAGGAGTCGGAACTTCAACAGTCGCTTTGTCAGTCAAGACTTCCGCGATAGCTTGGTCGGCTTTCACGGCATCACCAGATTTGACCAACCATTTTACCAATTCACCCTCAGTAACACCTTCTCCCAATTCAGGAAGTTTGATGTCTTGAACTTTTCCGCCGCCGGTTGCCGGAGCGGAAGTTTGGGGAGCCGCCGCCGTGGCTGCTGGTTTAGCCGCTTGCGGAGCCGGAGCTGATGCTGCCGCACCTGCGCCATCCAAAGTGATCATCGTCGCGCCGACTTTGACAACGTCGCCGGATTTAAATTTCAAATCTTTTACAACACCGGCAACAGGAGAAGGAACCTCAACTGTTGCTTTGTCAGTCAATACTTCAGCGATGGGTTGATCGGCTTTCACAGAGTCGCCGGGTTTCACCAACCATTTTACCAATTCACCTTCTGTAACACCTTCGCCAAGTTCGGGCAGTTTTACGTCAGTTGCCATGTTGAGAAAGTTCCTTTCCTTGTTGAGTCTCTAAAATATTTAAATTCAATTCCCGGGCTCTTTGTTTCTCGATGATTCCCTTCATAAAGAATTCACCGGCACGATAAGAGCTGCGGACCAGAGGACCGGAGGCGACATATAAGAAGCCCAGGTCTTCGGCGATTTTCTGCCACTCGGCGAATTTTTCGGGAGTGACATAGTCTTCCACTTTGAGATGTCTTGGCGTGGGTTGCAAGTACTGACCGAATGTCACCACGTCGCAGCCAACTTCTCGGAGATCTTTCAGGGATTGAAGGATCTCCTCGTCGGTTTCGCCAAGGCCTAACATCAAAGAGGATTTTGTGTAACGAGTTGCATCGCGTTCTTTGACCATTTCCAGGACACGCAGGGATTGACGGTAGCCAGCTCGAGGATCGCGGACCTTGGGAGTCAGGCGCTCGACGGTTTCGATGTTGTGGGCATACACGTCGGGACGGGCGTCGGTAAGGCGATAGACTAAATCGCGCTCTCCACGGAAATCCCCGGCCAGAATTTCAACAATCAAATTGGGAGAGAGTTTTTTCATCGTGGTGACGGTGCGATAGAAATGCTCGGCCCCTTGGTCGGGAAGATCGTCGCGATCCACGGTTGTGATGACCACGTACTGCAAATTCATCTGCGAGATTGAATAGGCGACCTTTTCTGGTTCAAACGCGTCCAAGGCTCCCTTGGGGTTTCCGGTCTTCACATTGCAGAAACGGCAGCCGCGTGTGCAGACTTCGCCCATGATCATAATCGTGGCAGTTCCGCCAGACCAACACTCGCCGATATTGGGGCAGCGGGCCTCTTGGCAGACGGTGGCCAGTTTCAAATCACCAAACATTTCCCGGATACGCGTATAACTTTCCCCTTGCGGGGCGCGCACCTTGAGCCAAGAGGGCTTGGGAGTGAGAGGTTTTTTGACCGACATAGAACCGTCCTTTATGAACACTCCCTTCTAGTCCCACCCTAGAGCATTTGCACTTGATTATGCCCCGCATAAAGACCAAGAAATATCAGGTCTTTTGCTTTATTCGGAGTTCCAGCAAAACTCTTCGACAAATTTGACGGAGTAGGTCTAATTTGAAGGCCTTTGATGGAGTTCCTATGAAGTTTTCTCACAAGTTGCAGGAAGGGATTTTCCTTAAGCGCTATAAACGTTTTTTTGCCGATATCGAGTGGCGGGGGCAGCAGATCACCGCTCATGTCCCGAATACGGGGAGCCTGAAGAGTGTTAACAATCCCGGGCAGCATTGTCTTTTTTCTGAGAGTGACAATCCCGACCGAAAATTGAAGTTCACTTTGGAGATGATTAAGTCGCCCCTGGGGGCTTGGGTGGGAGTGAATACCTCCACGCCGAATGCGATTGTGCGTGAAACCCTTGAGCGGGTGGTGGGACACACAGGAGTTGTGGGTACATTCTCTGAGTGGTCCCACTTTGACGAAATTAAACCCGAATACAAAATCAGCGCCGAAACCCGATTGGACTTTGCTTTGAAGAAAAAGGGCAGTGAGAAGATGCACTTCATCGAAGTAAAAAACGTGACGTTGGCGGAAGAGGGCGTCGCAAAATTTCCTGATGCCGTGACCGAGCGAGGTCAAAAACACATTCGTGAGTTGATGATGTTGATGGAGCAGGGTCACACGGTGGAATTGGTGTTCACGGTTCAGCGTCATGATTGTGGAACCTTTGCCCCAGCGGATGACATTGATCCCGAATACGGAAGACTTCTTCGCGAAGCTTTCCAAAAGGGACTGAAGATTTCCCCGTTGGTTGTGGACTTAAGCCCCGAAGCCGTTGAGCTTTCCGAAACCAAACTTCCGGTAAAACTTTAAGGTACGGCCTAAGGCCGTACCTTTTCCCTGTTAGTGGTGTGAGACGTTGGAAAGTGTTTTATGAGTTAGCTTGGCGTCGCCCCCTCGGCTGGCGATATCTCCAAGGCTGACCATGCCGACCAGGCGTTTGTTTTTATCGACGACCGGCAAACGGCGATGTTGTTTTCCGCTCATCTTCTTGCTGACCTCTTCGAGGTCGTCGTCCTCAAAACAATAGTTAATACCTTCACTCATGATTTCTTGCACTTTGGTTTTGCGTGGATCTTTTCCGTGAGCAACCACGCGGATGGCGATATCACGATCAGTCACCATGCCGACCATTTTATCGTTTTTTTCTACGGGAATAGAGCCGCAGTCTTCGCTCTCCATGATACGAGCCGCCTCTTCGACGGTGTGTTCGAAGTTGATGACTTTGGCTTTGGGATGCATGATTTCTCGAACTCTCATAAGGGATCTCCTTTTTTTGAAAAGAATAAGTCTGTTTTTGATGGAAGGGATGGGTTTTCTGAACGCTTTGTTTTTTGAGAGGGAAATTGTTTGAATCTTTGTTATTTGAAAGTCTTCCTCAAGCGGGTATGAAGAGTTATAGTAGCTCGCAAAAGGGAGTGAGCAATGTCAACTGTAAATTCATATGCCGCCTATCAGGCGAAAGAAGCTTTGAAACCCTATCAATTTGAAAGACGAGAGCCGGGCCCCCATGACGTGATGATCGATATTCATTATTGCGGAGTTTGTCATTCCGATCTTCATCAGGTGCGTGACGAGTGGGGAGGCGCAACTTTTCCGATGGTTCCCGGGCATGAGATCGTGGGTAAAGTTTCGCAAGTGGGTTCACGTGTGAAGAAATTTAAAGTGGGAGACTCCGTGGGTGTGGGCTGTATGGTGGATTCCTGCCAAGAGTGTGCCTCCTGTGGGGAAGGTCTGGAGCAATACTGTGAAAAAGGATTCGTTGGAACTTATAACTCCAAAGAGCGCGATGGGAAAACTCCAACTCAAGGTGGATACTCGACGAAGATTGTCGTGAAGGAAGATTTTGTTTTAAAAATTTCTCCTCGACTTCCTCTGGATAAAGCCGCTCCTCTGTTGTGCGCGGGAATCACAACGTACTCGCCTCTTCGCCATTGGAAGGTCGGACCCGGTAGCAAAGTAGCGGTGATGGGGCTGGGGGGCCTAGGGCACATGGCCGTGAAGCTGGCAGCCGCTATGGGTGCTGAAGTCACGGTCATCAGCTCATCAAATAAAAAGAAAGAAGATGCTCATCGCTTAGGGGCGACTCACTATGTGCTGGGGTCGGAAGATGAGACATTTAAAAAGTACAATCGCTACTTTGATTTAATCATCAACACTGTTTCCGCATCTTTGGACTTAAATCGCTTCCTGGGGCTGGTGAAGCGGGACGGAGCGATGGTTCTTTTGGGTATTCCGGAGCGCCCTGAACCGATCCATCCATTTCCCTTGGTGATGGGCAGAAGAAGTCTTGCGGGCTCTTTGATCGGAGGCATTAAAGAGACGCAGGAGATGCTGGATTTCTGCGCTGAAAAAGGTGTGGCTTCGGACATTGAATTGATTCCGGTGCAGAAGATCAACGAGGCCTATGAACGCATGCTGAAGGGAGATGTCCGTTATCGGTTTGTGATTGATATCGCTTCGTTGAAATAGAAGAAAAATGTCTAGAAGACATTCAGTTTCCATCGGAAACGTGTCGAGACTTCAGTCAGTTCTAAAAAGTTTTAAGTTTTAAAAATGAGCAGCCGATTTCCTCTGTGAAAACCACGGAGGATCGGCATGATGTCTTTCTCACTCTCGAAATTTTTGTTTATCGCAGCCGCCACACTGACCCTGGCGGCTTGTGGACCTGGCACTCCCGTATTGCCGGATGAGCCACAAAATGAACCGAGCGCTACAAATCCTGAGAATTCAGGTTCTAATGGTTCTCAGGAAGTGGAAGGGGGTGCTGAACTTCCATCGGTGACGCCAGAGGTGCCGACCTTGGAGCCCGCAACGCCCCCGATGTTGAGCGAACGCGAGGCGATTCTTCAGAAGTATGATTATGTGGATCCCACTCACATTGTGCCGACGAAACATTTAGAGGAGGCAATTCTTTACTATCATAAAAATAAGACCAGCCTGAAGAATCCTTCGGTTTTGTCGGTGATTGATTTCAGTCAGAAGTCGACTCAGAAGCGTTGGTATTTTATTAATATGAACACAGGAAGTGTTTGGAACATTCACGTGGCTCACGGGAAAGGTTCAGACAGCGA
The DNA here is from genome assembly GCF_047637665.1 of Bdellovibrio sp. NCBI lineage: Bacteria > Pseudomonadati > Bdellovibrionota > Bdellovibrionia > Bdellovibrionales > Pseudobdellovibrionaceae > Bdellovibrio > Bdellovibrio sp. The sequence continues at coordinate 15,833 of NZ_JBLJBT010000001.1, forward strand.
TCATGATGGTTTTGCTGAAAAGTTCAGTAACGTGTCGGGATCGAATGCCAGCTCTCTCGGATTTTATCGAACGGCAGAAACGTATCAGGGAAGTAATGGATACTCTTTGAAACTCGACGGACTGTCTGCGACGAATTCCAATGCCCGGCCCAGGGCTATTGTGGTTCATGGGGCTAGCTATGTGCAAGATTCCAGTGTGATTCAAGGCCGCAGTTGGGGGTGTCCCGCAGTTTCAACGGCCCATCGGGATAAGGTCATTAACATGATCAAGGGCGGCAGTTTGATTTATGCCGCCGCGAAGTAATCTAAAGCAAACGAAGTTGTTCACCCACGAGTTTTTTCAGGTTCTCCACGTACCCCGCATACTCTTCAAGATCCAAACGATCTTCAGGGCGAATGTGAGCCTTAGTGGAGTTGTAGGGAGTCAGCTCGATGATGTCAGCGTGGGAAGAGATGGCCGCAAAATTATTTTCCTCTAAGACCTGCATCAGAGCATCCAGATCATGGCCCTCTTCATCGGCAGGGTACTCAAGACCTCTCATGTCACAAAGTGCTTTGAGATATTTTTCACAGGCTTGCGCGAGGTTGTAGCCGACCAAATCGTGCTGCTTTTCATCATCGAGATGTTTTTTTGCGAGATCTAGATCATCTTGAGCCTTGAGAATCAAAGACTTTGCGTGCGCGCTCATAGAGTTCCTTTGTGAGATGTTTAGGTTCAATGTATTCGACTTGAGATGAGGGCACAAATAAAATGCACTTGCGGCAATAAAAAAACCCACAGTTTGTGCAACTGTGGGTTTGGAAAGTCCAACAAGCGATGTTAAGGACTATTTTCCACCTTTAAGGTGACGTTCAATGATGTCTTTGAACTCAGCGAACGGGTAAGCCCCACGAAGAGAAACACCGTTGATCAAGAAACCAGGAGTTCCAGAGAAGTTGAACTTACGAGCTTCTTCCATGTCAGCGTCAATACGCTTAGTGATGGCTTCGCTGCTAAGATCTTTTTCAAGCTTCTTCATGTCTGCGCCCACTTTTTTGGCCGCGTCTTTCAAAGCACCTTCTTTTTTAGAGCGAAGATCGCCTTGGTTTTCGAATACGATGTTATAGAACTTCTCAGCTTTTGCATGGTCTTGCATTGCAATCGCTTCAAAATATCTTGCGGCTGGCATTGCAAGAGGATGGAAATCCAAAGGCAAGTGCTTGTAAACAACGCGGACATCTTTAGGGTACGCTTTCATCACTTCATCAACAGTTGCGTGACCTTTAGCGCAATAAGGACATTCAAAGTCAGAGTATTCGATGATTGTAATTTTAGCGTCTTTAGGTCCAAAGATGACGCGGCCTTCTTCAACAACTGGCTTCAAAGGATTGGCGAATTCTTCATCACGCTTCTTACCTTCTTCAGCAACGGCCTTTTCTTGAGCTTTACGTTGAGCATTTTGAGCGGCTTTATTCACGACCTCAATAAATTGCTCTGGATCTTTTTCAATAGCGACGAAAACGATGCTAGGATCCTTTTCAACGGCTTCTTTGAGTTGCTTAGCAGATGGAGCACAATTCACAAGCGAAAGTGCTAACGCGCCAATTCCAAAAAACTTAAGTGCTTTCAATGTTTCCTCCGAGATGGATTATTAAAGTTTTGAGCCCCTTTATTTGACATTATTTTCAGTTTAGAGGGAAGGAAAAAATCCCAGTCTTTGGTCTGGTCGATTCTGGCCTTGTCTCGCTCAGGGAGGTCTTTAAACTGAGATTTATGAAAAAAGCAAATTTCCTTTTAACAATGTTTACATTTGTATTTTGTATGCAAGCCCAAGCGGGTTTGTTGTTTAACTATTCACAGTTGGCACTGAAGGATCTGGATCAGATGAACAAACTGGTCAGTGACAAAGTGAAAGAATCCAAAAAATCGGCGAGCGGAAAAGCCGTGCCTCTTAAAGAAGCATTACAGGCAGTTTATTCTCGCCCCAACGATGATGACATGATTGAAAAAGTGGTGGCGCCTTTGCGGACCAATTTGGATAATTTAGAGTCCTGGGAAAAAACGATCAGTCAATTAACTGACGAAGCCATCAACGCATTGAAGAATCCTCGCGCTTTTAAACCAGTGGTGCAAATGACTTACGTCATTTTCTTGGAAAATCTGTTGGCAGAGGTCAAACCTTATATCAAATCCGAAGGGTTTGAGAGGAAGATTGTCGAAAGAATTCGGGATGCACAGATTGAAGTTTCAAAAGAAGCTGTCAACGAACGAAAGCTTCGTACGATGAAGTCGACGGTGTCACCTTCGGAACTGGCACAAAAGATCCTGTCTCAAAACATTGAAAAAGCGGAGTCCCTTGAGGCGACTCAGGGATCCGCGACTGAAAGTTCGGCAGAAAAGACCTCTTCAGGGAAATAAATTCCCTCGACCAGACCGGGCCCTGGTCCGTTTCGACCCAGGGCCAGCGTCAAACGATAGATCTCCTCAACTCCTTAAAAATCGCCTCAAATTGACTCAAGTTCTCACGAACTCCTACCGATAGAAACAACATGAGAGGGCTGGATGCCCGGAGCAATTAGGAGGATTCGATGTTTCTTCAAGGCGATTTACAAATAGTGTTTGATGCACTCTACACCGTAGGTGCGATTGATCCTGTTTTGAAATTGGATTGGAGCGAAATCACGAAAGAGATGATGGCACAGCCAGGAATCTTGAGTGATGCGTTTCAGACAATCAACGCATGCAAAGGGAACAAAGACCTACTCATCCAGAAGCTCCACATGATGGATCAAAGATCCGTGAATTATATCGCAATGGAGGTGGCGCGTGAGTTTTGTGAGTTCCAAGATCGCACAGAGTTGCACTAAGATAGCCTTGATTCTTTTGGTGTCGCAAACCGCGATGGCATGGGAAGTGGACTTCTCTCGTCGACAGGTTGAGTTCAACCGAGTCAAAAACGAAGATCGTTTGCCGGCAAGTATTCAAGAGGATCAATCCGCAAGTATTTTGTCTAAAGTTTTTGAGTCGGTAGAGCCCACTCAAGACATTGTGATCATGAATACGGATAAGGGTTTTGTGCCCGATACAGTTCGCCTGAAGAAGGGGAGCAACTATCGTATTCATGTGGTGAACGTGAACGGAAAAGAAAAGAACGTCAGTTTCGTTTTGGATGCGTTTTCTGAGCACCATAATACGGTGTTTGGGGAACAAAAAACTTTTTATGTAACTCCAAAAACCGATGGCATCTTCTCTTATCAATGCCCGGAAACGGCCGTGCAGGGGAAGTTTATCATCTATTCTGACGCGGGTTCTGCTGACAGAAAACCTGCTTCAAACTAAATCGAGGGAGCGCAGCCCATGTCGGATCAGTCGAACGTTTTCAAACAGACCATTCAGCAGAATTTGGGTCCTGTTTTGAAGTACCTCGATGACAAGGGCGTCTCCGAGATTCTTGTCAATGGACACAAAGAAATTTTCGTAGAGAGAAAGGGAAAGCTTGAACGTGTGGCTGAAACCTTTCCCTCGGAAGATGACTTGCGCGCGGCGGTGAACAGCATCGCACAAAGCGTGGGCCGTCGTATTGACGATGAGTCGCCTCGTTTGGATGCGCGTTTGCCGGATGGTTCGCGTATTGCGGCGGTGATTCCTCCGATGTCCCGCAAGGGCACGACGTTGTCCATTCGTAAATTTACAAATAACAAAATTACTTTTGCTGATTACATTAAGTTTGGCGCGATCACTGAAGATGGCGCGCGCTTTTTGGACATCTGCATGTTCTTGGGAAAAAACATCATCGTGAGTGGGGGGACGGGTTCGGGTAAGACGACCTTGCTGTCCTTGCTGTGTACGCGCATCCCCAAGGGACAGCGTGTGATGGTGATTGAGGACTCCTCCGAGCTACAAGTTGATTACGAGCATGTGGTGATGTTTGAAACTCGCCAGGGTGATCAAAGTGGTAAGGGTGAAGTCACAATTAAAGACCTTTTGAAGAGTGCTCTGCGTTTGCGCCCGGATCGTATTATCGTGGGGGAGGTTCGTTCGAGTGAAGCGATGGAACTTCTGAATGCGATGAATACGGGCCACAAGGGTTGTATGGGCACGGTCCATGCGAATACTCCGGAGGACGCGATTGTGCGTTTGGAGGCTCTGGCTCAAGGGGGCGACGCGAAGATCAGTGAGAAGGCGCTGCGCTCTCAGGTGGTTTCGGCCATCGAAATTATCATTCAAGTTTCTCGTTTTTCTGATGGATCTCGCCGCATTGCCGCAATCAGCGAAGTGCGCGGATTTAATGCGGATGGTTCATACAACGTGGTTCCGATCTTTGAAATGTCTCGATTGACTCGTCGTCCCGATGGAGCTCTGGAAGGAAAACTCCAGGCCACAGGGAACATCCCGCTTTTCATGGACGAAATCATCGACAACAACCTCCCATTCCCCAAATCCAAATTCAACAAAGCCGCCTAAAGAAGGTGCCTGGTGACTTATTCTAACCATGCCGCATTACTATCATAACGCGGCATGGTTAGAATAAGTCACCAGGCACCTTTCTCGTCTTTCTTCTCGGGGGAATATACGTTAAGACTTCCTTCGTGCACTTTAGTTGTAAGATTTCGAACGCAGTTTTGAATATTTTGGAGGACCAGGGTGAAGACCTGACGCCTCTTTATGAGCAGACCCATCTTCCGGTGGAACTGCTTAGGGATTCGTCGTATTGGATCACGGCTCCGGATATGGAGGCCTTTCTTGAGATGGCTCTGCGTTTGCCGCTCAAGCGCGATGGAAATATTTTGCAAAGAGCCGGACATGAAGGACCCACGCTGCGAGCTTGGGGAGTTCTCGACAGCGTTCTACGCATGATGCCTCGCCCGCAAGAGATCTTTAATCAACCGGAACAATTTCTTTCGTATTTTATTTCTCCGAAGCCGCCGATTGAAAATCTTCGTCGCGATGAAGTGAGTATCTCTTTTGATCTTCCCTTGCCTGCGGAGCAATATCCTTTGGTGACGACATATCTGAGGGCGGCGTTTGAGTCTTTGCCGGTCTATGTGGGGCAGCCTCCAGCAATTTGCGAGTGGGAAGGCATCACGATCAAGTTGAACTGGTCGACCCAGCAAAATTCTATTTTTAGCGAAAGCGTCGGTCATCAGGTCAGTCCGGCTTTATTCCAAAGTCTGATTGAGGATTTGCAGCGAACTCAGCGTGAACGTGAAGATTTACAAAAATATGTCGGCGATCTTGAAGAAAAGATCCGTGACTATGAAAAACAAAAAATACAACTGACGGCGCAAGTGGATGCTCCCGTGGAAACGGCAGCCAAAACCACGTTACTTCCTCATGAGGGCTCGTTGTCGCACTTGAGTTTTGATAGTGAATCGCCGGGTTATGTTTTGAATCAGAACTTGGCGCGGATGCATGACTACATGGTCAGAGCCCAGCAGTTGATCACCATGCTGGTGGCTCAAGGAAAGATGACTCCCGCTGTGAAAGAAGCGATGAGACGCGTGGATTGGGAACACGTCAAAGCCCAGTATCCACGCACGGTTTTTGAAAGTATGGAATTAGTAAAAAAAATGAACAATAAAAACTCCGAGAAAGAAGGAAATCATCATGTCTGAAATCGTCGGCCTCGTATCCCGTGAAATCTTGGATAGCCGTGGAAACCCTACGGTGGAAGTAGAAGTGACAACAGCAGAAGGTAATATTGGCCGTGCGGCCGTTCCATCTGGCGCCTCCACCGGAGCACATGAAGCGTGTGAGCTTCGCGATGGTGATAAAAATCGTTATTTGGGTAAAGGCGTCTTCAAAGCTGTTGATAATGTTCGCGAAAAAATCGCTCCTGAAATCATGGGTCTTCAAGTCACTGAGCAAGTTTACATTGATAAGATTTTACGTGAAATCGACGGAACAGAAAATAAATCGAATTTAGGTGCTAACGCGATCCTGGGCGTGTCTTTGGCCGTAGCAAAAGCCGCTGCCGCTGATAGCAAGCTGCCCTTGTATCGTTATGTCGGTGGCTCGCAAGCTTGCCGTTTGCCGGTGCCTTTGATGAACGTTCTTAACGGTGGAGCGCACGCGAACAATGGATTGGATATTCAAGAGTTCATGATCGTGCCAACCGTCAACAACTCCTACGCCGAGTCTTTGAGAGCGGGGGCCGAGATTTTCCATACGTTGAAAAAGATCTTGGCGAAAAAAGGTCTTTCTACGGCGGTCGGTGACGAAGGTGGATTCGCGCCGAAACTGGGTTCTAATCAAGAGGCTTTGGACCTTTTGATGAGTGCGATCGTCGATGCCGGATACGATCCTGGACAGAATGTCTTCCTGGCTTTGGATGTGGCTTCTACGGAAATGTACAAAGACGGCAAGTACGAGTGGCAGGGCGGCCATATTGCAGCATCAGAGCTTTTGGGCATCTATAAATCCTGGGCAGAGAAATATCCTTTGGTTTCTATTGAAGATGGTTTCGCCGAAGATGACTGGGACTCTTGGGTGAAAGCGACGTCCGAATTAGGTTCGACGGTTCAGCTGATTGGTGACGATCTTTTTGTGACCAATCCCAAGCGTTTGCGAATGGGGCTTGAAAAGAAAGCCGGCAATGCCTTGTTGGTGAAAGTAAATCAAATCGGAACATTGACGGAAACATTTGAAGCCGTGAACTTGGCGCAAAGAAATAAATACCGCACGATCATGTCTCATCGCTCTGGCGAAACAGAAGATGTGACGATTGCAGATTTAGCGGTGGCTTTGAATTGTCATCAAATTAAAACAGGCAGCTTGTGCCGTGGTGAGAGAACCGCGAAGTACAACCAACTTCTTCGCATTGAGGAAGACCTTGGTGGCATGGGCTTGTACTGGGACAAAGCGGCCTTCCGATAGTTTTTTCCTTCCAGTCACTGGCATCCACAGAAGATGTCAGTGACTCTGGTCTTCAGTCCTGTAGCCAGCACAAATAAATGAGCGTTAGAATAAACTCATGTCTTACACTCAGTTTGCCGTAGGTCTTCGCCGCTTTTTAAATCAACCCACGAAGGTGGCGATGTGCTGTCTTGTGGTTCTTTCAGTTTCCATTGTTCTTAATGGAAACCTCTTCAGACTCTGGGGCCTTCATCGGGATTTCGATCGCATTAACGCAGAGATTCAGCAGACTCGTGAGAATATTTCCAACCTGTCGGGCCAGTTGAGGCAAGCCAAAGATCCCGCCTTTATTGAGCGCCAGGCTCGCGATAAATTGGATCTGGCGGGAGAGCACGACCTTGTTTTTGTTTTTCCTGAACAATAGGCCTTAGCCCATCGCATTACCTGCTGTCTCCCATGTATAATACGACTAGTATTACTGCTCTAATTGATGCTAATAAGGCAATAAATTTAGAGGTTTATATGGTTGATAATCACACATTAGACTGGAACAAAGAATCTCTTCGCACCCTTCGTCTTCGCTTGGGCTGGAGCCGCTCCGACCTTGCTCATCACTTGCACTGCTCTTCAGAAGAAATTGAATCTTGGGAAGAAGGACACTGTCATATTGAAGTGTCTATCAAAAACGAACTTGAGCTGATTCTTCGGCAAGCCGAGGCTTGCTGTGATGAAGTGAAGTACGCGCCTTTTGCTGAACATCAATGTGATAAAAATGCCTTAGAGCAAATCGATTTTTCTCGCGTCAAAGAAGACTTAGAATAAGCCAGTCATCGACAAGAATGACGGCCCAGTGTAGAGATAAGTTTTGCACTGGGAGACTCAAATGAAAAAACTCTATCTCGTGGACGTCAGTGCCATGTTCTTTCGCGCCTTTTACGCGATCCGGCCGTTGACAGCCCCCTCGGGGCTTCCTGTGAACGCCATTTACGGTTTTCTGTCTATGATCATCAAACTTATGAAGGAAGAAAAGCCCGAGTATTTGGTTTTTTGTTTTGATCGTAAAGAGCCGTCCTTCCGTAAGCAAATGTATGAGGGCTATAAAGCCCATCGCACGGAGATGCCCGAAGATTTAGCCAAACAGGTGCCTTACTTCAAAAAGTTAGCGGATCTCATGGGGATTCCCGCCTTTGAAATCCCTGGTTATGAGGCCGATGATATTATTGGAGGTCTGACCAAGTGGGGACGCCATCACAACATGGAAGTGTTCATCGTCAGTGGCGATAAAGACTTCGGCCAATTGGTGGGTCCGCATGTGTGGCTTTACGATACCATGAAGGACGTACGTTATGATGCTCAAGGTGTCTTTGAAAAATGGGGAGTTCGCCCCGATCAATTCATCGATTATCTGTCCATCGTCGGCGATACCTCTGACAATGTTCCGGGGGTCAAAGGCATCGGTGAAAAGGGAGCGATTAAGCTTTTAGAGCAGTTTAAAACTCTTGAAGATATTTATGAGAACATCGACAAGGTCGAGAGTAAAAGCATTCGCGAAAAGCTAATGGCCTCTAAAGACAATGCTTTTATGTCCAAGAAGCTGGTGACCATCGTAACCGACTTAGCGGTCCCCGAGGACTACGAAGCCTACAGACTGCAACCATTTAAGTCTGAAGAGTTAAAAGAACTTCTACACGAGCTGAACTTTAAATCGTTTGAAAAAAGTCTTTTCGGCACCACAAGCCCAGACGTGGCTCCAGCGCCCGTGAAGAAGGTGCCCCACGAAAGTGGGGCGTCGGCCCAGGCGGAAGAGCCAACTCCGACATTAGTGATTGCTAAAGATGATAAGCATTTTACGGAAAGAACTCTCAACACCCGCGAATTGGCTGAAATTTTGTCAGAGCACCAAACTTTGTGGGGATTCTCAGACCAGCGCGGAGTTTTCGTTGGCACCGAGACAGAAATTTTGGAAGTTTCCGATTCAGAATATCTGGGGAAGTTGACGGACACCTTCCAGGTGCGCTGGCATGGATTTGATTTAAAATCTTTGTGGCATAAGATTGGCGCCAAGACACCGATGGCGGTCTGGGATTCGCAGTTGGCGGCTTATGTGTTGAAGGCGGGTGATACATCCGATTTTGGCAAGATCTATACGCGCTATATGGCCGATGTTTTGCCAGAGATGGCTTCGCCCTCGGCGCTTTATAATGCCCATCGAAATTTAGCAGCGACTCTAACTCAGGAACTAAAGGCGGTGGGAAGTGAAAAGATCTACCAAGAATTAGATCTTCCTCTGGCTCGTGTTCTGTTGTCCATGGAGCGCTTGGGAATTCGTATTGATAAAGAGCTTTTGGCAAAACAAAGTGTCGAGCTCAAGATAGAAATTGAACAGCTTGAAAAGCAGATTCACTCTGAAGCCGGAGAGTCCTTTAACGTGGGAAGCCCCAAACAACTGGGAGTCATCCTGTTTGAAAAGCTGAAGCTTCCTGTCGGTAAAAAAACCAAGACAGGCTATTCGACGGATGAAGAGGTCTTGTTGGGACTTGAGCATCCGATTGCAAAATTGATTTTGCAGTGGCGCGAGCTTGCAAAGCTCAAGTCGACGTATGTTGATGCCTTACCCGAGATGATTGATCCTAAGGACGATCGCGTGCACACCAGCTTCAATCAAGCGTTGACCACCACCGGGCGCCTTTCCAGCACTCAGCCCAACTTGCAGAACATTCCGATTCGTACCGAACGGGGCCAGCAAGTGCGCAAGGCTTTTATTGCTGCTCCTCGTATGAAACTGTTGTCGGTGGACTATTCGCAAATCGAACTTCGCATTTTGGCGCATATTTCGGAAGATCCGAACCTCTGCAAAGCCTTCGCTGAAGATTTAGATATTCACGCTGCCACTGCTGCAGAGATTTACGGCGTGCCTTTAAAAGAAGTGACCTCAGAACTTCGTCGTTCAGCCAAGGCGGTGAACTTTGGAATCGCCTATGGACAAGGAGCTTTTGGTCTTGCTGAGAATCTGGGAATTTCCCGAACCGAAGCGAAGGATATCATCGATCGTTATTTCACTCGTTTTAAAAATGTTCGGGAATATATCGACGGCACTATCAAACAAGCTCATGAAAAGGGTTATGTGGAAACGTTGTTTGGTCGCCGCCGTTATATCGACGAGCTAAAGTCTAAGAATATGGCGCTAAAAAAATTCGGTGAACGAGCTGCTATCAATGCTCCGATTCAAGGGACCGCCAGTGACTTGGTGAAAAAGGCCATGATCGAAGTTTTTGAGAAAGTGCCCGTGCGCATGCTCTTGCAGGTACATGATGAGCTGATTTTCGAAGAGACTGAAGAGAATTTAAAAAAACATGCTTCACATCTTGTGTCGATCATGGAGAACGTGATGAAGCTGCGTGTTCCATTGAAAGTGAACTATGCTATCGGCGACAACTGGGACGAGGCTCATTGATTTTTTTGATAACCAAGCTGTATAAAACGAAAAAGCCACTTCATAAGTGGCTTTTTCGTTTTATACCTTTGAAAGTAAAGTTCTATTCTTTGTGTAAGACGTTGCGAAGTCGTTCTCTGAAGGCTTCGTGACATTTGGTGCAGTTATAAATCATTATTCCATAATTTCTAGAAACCTCTTTCATATTTCTAGCAATGGCAGCTTCTCCAATGGCATTTGCGGCATTGTGGGTTTGAGTATCGTACCATTTGAATCTGAGCACTTCGAGACCGAGTTCTTTTTTTATCATCGCAAGATCGCCAGTGGGTTGTTCGTGATTGTTAACCCAGGCCACGGCGTTTTGAATTACATCATAATCTTCATATAGAATTCCGGATAAAATTCCTTGGGCGTGTCCTCCCATTGTTGCCATGAGCGTTTTTAGGCGGGGCTCTTCCGCATGAACATTGCTAGAGATAATAAGAGTAGCTATAAGAACAAATTTTTTCATAACGCCTCCGAGTTATTGCGCTGGGTGATTAACAAGTTGCTATTTATGCAGCAATGAATATCAATTCTTAGATATTTTTTTCATTGAGAACAGTTGTCTAGGCTGATTGTGATCATAAGGTTCTGAGTGGTGGGCTCTCGGTAGTCACTCGTACTCGAAATAAGAGCACTATGAAGATGTCACTTATGTAATTTTAGTAATGCTAAAATATCTCAATACTAATTTAACAAATTCAAATTGAGTCTTCTTCTCTTTGGGATGATGAATAGAGCATGGAAAGGGCTGTGAAGGCTCTTTCCCACAAACCATAAGGAGAATTCCATGAAAAAGGTATTTGTATCTGTCGCCGTAGTTTTAGCTTCTGTAGCAGCGTTCGCGGGGAAAGTGATTACCCCTATGCATGTCGTAGAAAAGTCCTCCTATCAGCTTGCCGGTCTTGTTAGTAAAGGAAAGATCGATGCTAGCTATCTAACAGATGTCACAACTGTCGAGGTGACTCAAGAGTCTGGCGGATTCCGTGTGAAGATGTATTCTCCCTCTGCCGATGAGAGCAACCCCAATACTCTCGAGATGACCTTTGATCAAGCCGGCAAAGCGACGTCCGCTTCTGCAAACTTTGTTTCTCGTTTCCCGCACGGACCTCTTCTTGATGGCGCCAATGCTGCGACAATTTTGGATCTGGGCGCAGAGGCGATTGTGGACCACCTCAGTGAGTCTGCTGATAATGTAGTGGTCGCGCAAAGTGTTCAATCTGTTGAGATTCAGAAAGAAGCGACGGGCGTTTTGTTCCTAGTGAATCTTAATAACGGACAAACTTACTCTATCCACATGGATCAGGATGGAAAAGTAATCTCTCAAGGCTTCTAAGAAGGGGGCTTTATGAAACGAGCGATTTTTCTCAGTGTTTTATTGGTATCAGGCATTGTGCACGCAGCGACGATCGATTTGCGTGCAAGTTCAGGGAAGATGAAATTTCTTGCTATCGGAAAGCCCGCCATGCTTCGCATTGGTGGAGAAGGCAGCGGCCCTGAGGGTAAGATCGCCATCGATAATAAAAAAGTTTCTGGAGAGCTGAAGGTGGACCTGCGCAGTCTCAACACAGGAATTGATCTTCGTGATGAACACATGAAGAACAAATATCTTGAGGTGGGGTCTTATCCGACGGCGACTTTGACGTTAAATAGTTTTGAATTGGCAAAAGCTCCTGCTGAGATCGAAGGGAAGTTGGATGGTCAGAAGTTCACGGGAACGCTGGCTTTTCACGGAATCTCGAAACCGGTTGAGGGAGTTTTTGATGTTGAGGCTGATGGCAAGAATCTCAATGTCAAAGCAAAGTACTCTGTTAAGTTGTCCGAGTTCAACATTGATATCCCGGCGTATGCGGGGCTGAAGGTTGCCGATAAGGTGGATATTGAGACGTCCTTCACGGTATTAAAGTGAGTTCTTTATGAAATGGATTTCGCTCTTAGTGATATTGTTTGGAACGCGCGCGTGGGCTTTTCCCGAGCTCACGCGTTTTCAGTATAATAATTGTTCGGCCTGCCATGTGTCTCCTTCGGGAGGAGGTCTGTTGACTTCCTACGGGCGCAGTCTGTCTTCAGAGGTGCTGAGCACCTGGGGGACTGAGAAAGAGGCGGGCTTTCTTCATGGAGCCGTGGATCGCGAAACCCTGGAGCAGTGGATTCTGGTCGGGGGCGATATTCGCGGGGTTCAAGTTCACAAAGAAAACGCCGCCGTTAAGACCGGGCGTTTTATCAAAATGCAGGCGGATATGTCCGTCGGCTTTGTCAGGGACCAAGGGGCTTTGGTGCTGACTCTTGGACAATTAGAAGATGAAGTCTGGTACCCCTACGGCACCTCTTATTATGGCATGTGGAAACCGCAAGATGAAGTGTCCCTTCGCGCGGGGCGCTTTGTGCCTCAGTTTGGGGTCTATGGTTTGGAGCATGTTGCTTTTGCGCGGTCCTTTACGGGACTGGGGCTGGGGGCGACTCGAAATGTGGCCGAGGTTCAGTGGACCGGGGAGCAGTGGACATCCAATGTCAGTGTGGCAAAGCAAGTCGAGGTCGATGATCCAGAGACTTCGTACATTCTTCAAGCCCAGTATTTTTTTGCAGATCGCTACAAAGTGGCCCTGAATTATTGGCGCGGGCAGAACGATGGGTTTGATCGAGATCTCTATGGTACTTGGATGATTCTGGGCTTTTCTCCTCGTCTTTATTGGGTCAATGAGTTGGATTGGCAGGATAAAAAAAGTTCCTCCACAACCACTCACAGTTTTGTGACTTATAATAAGTTGGGTTACACCCTTTTTAAGGGTTTTGATGCCTTGATCGTGGGCGAGTATCAGAAGGGTGATGTCAGTGATACCAGCACGGAAGTGAATCGTTATGGTATCGGTTTTCAATTCTATCCTCGTCCTCACTTTGAATTCACCGGGACTTGGACAAAACAAAATTCTTTAGCCCTTGCTGGGCAGGAGGCCGACTATGCGTGGTTTATACTCCATTATTATTTGTAGCTCCGTCCTTTTCTTTTGCGGTTGTAACTACAACGTCGTGAAGGATCCCAATGCTTTGGGAGGGCAAAATGGAAAACAATCGGCTCCTATTAGTGAGTCGGCTTTGATTGATTGGAATCTGATGAAGAGTTCGGTTTTGAGCTCCTGCATGTCTTGTCATGTGGGACATTCCGCGCCAGAGTTGGGAAGTTTGTCGTCAACTCAACAAAATCTCAACACCGTCCGAACCGAGATTCATGCCAACACAATGCCTCCGGCAAAAAACGGTTATGCTCCGTTATCTGATTGTCGCAAAGCAATTTTAGATAGTTGGATTCAGCAGGGGGCGCCCGAGACTTCCACAACCCGCGTGGGAGATTTGGCAGCTTGTAAAGGAGTCGCGGACAATCCGCAAGAAAGTCCCGAGAACACGCCCATTGAGCAGATGCCTTTGAACTATCAGACTTTAATGACCAAGATTCTTCAGCCCAAATGTTTGAAGTGTCACAGTCCAGATTCTGATGATTTGGAAGCAGCGGGATTGTTGTTCTATCCTTACAGTGAAATTACCAAGAGAAGCCGTTTGTGGGCGGGACCTGGAGCAACCAGCAAGATCGTGCGCAGCTTCACTCGTACCGATGGGGAACAGATGCCACCACCTGAGGATAGTGGCCCGTTGACTCCTCAAGAAGTTGAGTTCGTTATTCGTTGGATTGATGCTGGCCGACCTGAATAGGTTCTAGATTTGGAACCAGTCAAAATTCAAGCAAGCCAATTGTTCATCCGGCGAATCTTTGAGTTTATCCACCACATCTTTTAAAAGGTGAGAGAGGCGCTCTCTCACCCATTCATAATCTTCTTTCGACAGTGAGATCACTCCGGAATAATGAAGGTTGTCGAAACTTTTTGTTCCGATGGAATCAATCGCTTTCAAGCGCCAGTGCGTGTGATGCTGTGTGAGCAGCGGTGAATTGAGTTCCAAATGCAGAACGGGCTGGGCCACTTTGAAGAATCCCTTTTCCTGTTTCACCAATCCTCGCGCAACAAGGAAGTCCAGCACTGACATCAGCTTGGCGGGTGGGAGTTGGAAATATTTCTGTAGTCCTTCGATGGTTCTTAACGAGGGATTAAGAAGAGCCATGTGAATGGCCGCATAATGCCAACTGCCGTAGTAAGTGGCTTGATCCTCAAGGGTGAGGCTTTCTTGAATGTTCACGCGCTTTTTAAGAACAGCTTGTTGTTCCCTGCGTTCAGAGATCTGACGACGAAGAAGATTTTCCAGACTCTTGGTTCCCGCTCGTTGGTGCATCACCAGAAGCAGTAGAAATTCGCTTTCCTGTTCGTTCAACCCCATCCAGCGTGCGCTGGCTTCGGCTTGTTCAAGGCTTAAATGATAATCTCCGGATAGGACATGTGTAATAAAGGCGGTCTGACAGGAAATGGCCTCTGCGAGTTGTTTCCGCATACCGCGCCCTTTCTGGGGGGCCTGTTCCATCCAGTCGATGAGGAACTTTTTGTAATCTTTGTACTCGTAAATGGATAATTTCACCATAAGCCCTCACTTTAGCATTGCTAAATTGCGTCTTTGTTTTTTAGTTAATTACAATTGAATGTCAATAGAGGAAAGAGTAGAAGTTTCTCAAGCAGGGGGTTCTATGTCCTCAACAGGTCTTCGTTATAGTCTGATTTTGGCAATGATGTTTTTTGTTTGCACGTCTCAAGCGCGTCCCTTCTTTCGCGAAGGCGGAGTCAGCGGCGGGGGTGGAAACGTGATCAATCCCACGCCTCCAAATGAAGCTTTGGACGGAGAAACTGCTGAAGAGATTGTGAAGGCCTCGTTCAAATATGTGCATATCTATCTTCAAGACAAAGCCTCTCAATATCAGAATAATGAGATGAGTCCTGCTGATCAAAATCTGTATGCAAAGATTTTCGAAGGGAACAATAATATCATCAACGCCGTGGGAACGATTCGTCCCAAGGTTGAAGATGAAAGACCTTGTTTTGACTTTGCCTCAAAGCCCGTGGATGCCAGTGTTGTCAGTCGAAAACCCAACACCTTCTGTGTGAGTGCATTTTCTCTAGGACAAAAAGTCATTCACAGTGAAATTCCTATTCAGTCCACAGCATTGATGATTCACGAATATAGTGAGCTTATTGGGTTGTCAGAAGATGAGGCTGTAATATTCCAAACCAAGGCGTTGGAAGATCTAAAAACGATGGAGCTTCCTCCGTTAGAAATTTCCGAAGACGATCATCATTAATAGGGGGAGACTATTCCGTCTCCCAGCCCACGACTCTTCCGCCTTCAAAATAAACGAAGCGTGTTTCTTGGCGATACCCTTGAGAAGTTGAAACAAAACGCTGGTACTTCCAGCGTTCGTTTTTGTAGATAGGGTTTCCTGAAACTTCGACACTCAGAGGTTCTCCCCAAGAACGGCGAACATACTCTTGCGGCATTCCCACAGCAATATCCTGAGCTTCAATAAGCCCTTTCATATCTTCTTGTGGTGCTTGGGCGCGCGACCAGATATTTTTTCGATTGATCCACTGTTGACGCCCTTCAATCGTGGGCACCGAGAGGAATTCAATTTTTTCATCATCGTTCTTCAGCCATGAAATGACTTTGGAGTACTGCTCGCGCTCTTTTTTGGAGCTGAGGGAGCGTTCCAGTTCTTTGACCTTTTGGCGCGAACGGATTTCTTGAAGGTCTTGAGGGCTCAAGGAGGCGGGGTCCTTACCGAGCTCGTAGGCAGTTTGACGGGTCATTTTGTCATAGCTGCCGGTGCGGCTTGTTTGGTCGGTGTACTGGATTTCGTCTCCATAGCCGCTTCCTGAGGATCTTCTTTGAAACTGTGAGCAACCAGAAACCAGCAAAGCGACGAAAAGAGCAAGAAAATAGGCTTTCATCAAAAAACTCCTAGCACTTTATACTAGCCGATGGACGTCTGATTATAAATTGTTCTTGCGACGTATTTGGTTCTTTTCTTACAATCGTCTTGGGAGACATGACTTGGTAGACAACGAGGGTACGACCAAAGTAGAGGAAGAAATGAAGGAGGGGGCGCCCGAAGGGGAGGCTGAGGAGCTATTATCCTTAGAATCTTTGGACTCTATCATTTCTAGTGAGGATCCGGAATTTGCGGATTCTTTGACTCAAATTGGTCATGATGAACCGATCGAGATCTACAATGAGGGTTTGGATCTTGAGTACACCTTGGAAGCCGAGATCAAACTGTGGTCTGAGGCGACGGGGGCACGGAAAAAGCTTCTTAAAATTTTCCCTTTCCTTCCTAAAATTTCCTACAAAGTCAGGATGAAGCGCACCACTTTCCGATTGAGCTCGCGAAAGTGGAAAGAGCAAGCTATTTACCGCATCAAGAACGCAGGCCCTTTGCTGTTAAGATATTTGGGGGAACAGGCTGCAAAATCAAAAGCCAAGATCGGTGTTGGTTTTGATGCTTTTAAAGCCTTCAGCGTCGTAAAAAAGCTTTCGTTTGTAGGTTTAATTGGCGCGACAGGAGCTGCTGGATATCTGTTCTACCGCTTGGGAACTCATGGCCTGATGCCTCAGGACGGCGACCTTTTTATCGGCTCCATGGCGGATTGGTCTCAAAATAAATATCAATATGACCCCAAGAATGAAATGGAATCTTTTTACGAGTCTACCAGAACAGCTCAGAATGTTCTGTTGATGAAGAAGATGGTTGTGAATTTGCGTCGCTCTTCCGAGTCAGGTCAAAACCCGATGGGGGCTTTCGAATTTTATGTGGAAGGCACGGCCTCTGAAGTTGTTGTGGAAATCAAAGACCGTGAGCCTGAAGTTGAAGATTTGTTCCTAAGGACGATCGAAGAAATGACATTCGATCAGGTTTCCTCGGGGGAGGGGAAAAGACTTCTTTGCGATCGTTTGCGCAAAGAAGTGAATAAAGTTTTGACCAAGGGTTACGTTCGACGCGTTTTCATCAAGACCGCCATCATTAAACCTTAAATCCTGAAATATCGATGTTGTAGTACTTCAAGCGATCATGGAGAGTGCTCTTGGGCATTCCTAAATCTCGAGCCGTGCGACGTTGATTGCCCCGATTGGCGGTGAGTCGTTTTAAAATCATCTGCTTTTCAATCTCTTTGATGACCGGAATATTTGTTGTGGCATCGTCGTCATGCTTTTCTAAAAGTGTTCGATCCAGAAGTTTTTCAACATGAGTTTCGGTGATCTGCTCACGAGGATAAATAGCCGCCGCACGACTTACGAGGTTTTTTAACTCACGAATATTACCCGGCCATGGATGTTTTTTGAGGCGAGCCAAAGCTCCAAAGGAAAAACGAACTTTCATTTTGCGTGCAAAGCTGTAGATCAGTTCCTCAAAGTCTTCCATGCGATACATCAAAGCAGGAGGCGTGACGGTTAAAACGTTCAGACGGAAATACAGGTCAGAACGAAACGCACCCTCTTTGATTTTTTCAGTCAGATTTTGGTGGGTGGCGGCAATGATACGGACATCTGTTTTGACATTGCGGTCGGAACCTACGGGACGAATTTCATTGTTCTCAAGAGCGCGAAGAAGTTTCGCCTGCAAGCTGTAAGACAGATCGCCAATTTCGTCTAAGAACAGAGTGCCTCCGCGGGCGGCTTCGAACGCTCCTTTACGATCGTTGATGGCACCAGTGAAGCTGCCCTTGACGTGACCGAAAAGCTCACTTTCGATCAAGGTTTCGCTTAAAGCACTGCAGTTGACGCTGACCAAAGGCCCTTTGGAACGAAGGCTGCAGTCATGCAGGGACTGCGCAATGACGTCTTTCCCTGTTCCTGAGGGGCCGAGGATCAATACGGGGAAATCTGTTTTAGCGACGTTTCCCAGGGACTGAAGTTCTTGATTCCAAACTTCGTTGCGACTTTTGAGCGGAAAGTTGGTTTCGGATTCAAGTTTCGCCAAGAAGATAAGCTCTTGGCTGCCAATGCGGATGATGTCGCCATCCTGAAGATAGGCCTCCATCACGCGGGCATCGTTGACGAAGGTGCCAAGGCCTGATCTCAGGTCTCGAATCAAGTAGGCATCGTCTTTTCTTTCGATTCGGGCGTGGCGTTCGGAGATTTGAGGTCCTTCAAGGTGAATCTGGCAATGGGTGTCTTTGCCGAGGGTCATAAACTCGGTAAGGGGAAGAGTTCTCGTGTTTTCGCTTAGAATCTTTAGAAAGGGTTGGTTCATTTGTGCCTCCTGTTATGGCAGATCCCTTATTCAAGGGTTTTGCCCGGCCTAAATCGAATTAAACGGGGGAGGACGGATTTCGACTCGCCAGATTATTGAGGCAGAGACTTACGTCTCAGAATTGAGAAAAGAGGGCGGCTCTGGTAGCCTATGTTATGCCTAAAACCATTCAGTTTATTAAAAGTGCCGTTCTGGCAAAAGACTATCCCCTTAACAAACTTGCCGAAGTGGCCATCGCGGGTCGCTCTAACGCCGGAAAATCTTCTTTCATCAATGCTCTGTCGAAAGGGAAGGTCGCAAAGGTCAGTTCCACTCCTGGTAAAACTCGTCTGTTGAACTTCTTTAATATGGAAGATTCATACGTTTTGGTGGATATGCCGGGCTACGGTTTCGCGGCTCGTTCTGGGGATGAAATGACCGAGTGGCATCAGATGATTGAAACTTATCTGATGACCCGTGAAAACTTGGTGGGTTTGATTTTAGTGATGGATATTCGTCGTTCATGGACTCCCGATGAAGAGCTTTTGAAGAAGTTCTCTGATCAACGAGGCTTTCCTTTGGCGGTGGTGTTGACGAAAGCCGATAAAATGTCGCGCAGCCAGATGTTGCAGGCGGTGGCGAAAGTCAAAAAGACATCAGGGTTAAGCGCGGTCTTCCCGGTCTCTTCGATGAAAAAAGAAGGGCAGGACGAAGTGGAAGAATACGTCTATGAAAACTGGGTGAAAGCATGAAGATTCTCGGAGTTATTCCTGCGCGCTATGGGTCCACTCGCTTTCCAGGAAAGCCACTAGTGAATCTCCAAGGTCGTCCTCTGATTCAGTGGACGATTGAAGGCGCCAAGAAATCAAAACTCCTCAGTGACGTCATTGTTGCCACCGATGACGAGCGTATTAAGGCGGCGGCAGAAGCGGTCGGAGTTAAAGTGGCGATGACCCCCAGCGATCTTCCCACCGGCAGTGATCGCATCCATGCGGCAATTAAAAATTTAGAGTGTGAGGTCGTCGTCAATATTCAAGGGGATGAACCCCTGGTTACGGGTGAGCTGATAGATCGTTTGGCGCAAGTTTTTATCGACGAGCCCCGTATGGATATGGCGACGCTGGCCCATCCGATCACAGAAGAAGACCTGCAGTCCCCCAATGCCGTTAAAGTTGTGATGAACCATAAAGACGAAGCTTTGTATTTTAGTCGCTATGCGATTCCTTATTCGCGTAGCAAGGCTTCTGAGATGGGCACCTACGAAGGATGCCTTAAGCATATTGGCATGTATGCGTATTCGAAATCATTTTTAAAACAGTTCTGTGAAGCTCCACCGGCCCTCATCGAAAAAGCCGAGAGCCTGGAGCAACTCAGAGCTTTGTATTTAGGTGCAAAAATCAAAGTAATCAGAGTCAAGGAAGCCAGTCTCGGGGTGGATACTCCCGAAGATTTGGTGAGACTCGAAAAACTCTTAAGTCAGGGGATGTAATGGCGAAGAGAAAGACAACAACGAAGGTGTCGACAGCGAAGTCGACGAAGAAGGCTTTGAAACAAAAATTTATCTTTGTCACGGGGGGCGTGGTCTCGTCGATCGGCAAAGGTTTGACTGCGGCAAGTTTAGGGGCGCTGCTTGAGGCGCGTGGTCATCGTGTGACCATTATGAAGTTTGACCCTTACTTGAACGTGGACCCAGGCACGATGTCTCCGTTTCAGCACGGGGAAGTGTATGTGACTGAGGACGGAGCTGAGACAGATTTAGATTTGGGCCACTATGAGCGATTCACCTCGGCGCTCATGAATCGTTCGAACTCTGTTTCGACGGGACAAATCTATGACACCGTTTTGGCTCGTGAAAGACGGGGCGATTATTTAGGTGGAACGGTGCAGGTGATTCCTCATATCACTGAAGAAATCAAAGCACGTATCTATGAGGCCGCTCAAGGCAGTGAAATCATCCTGGTGGAAATTGGCGGGACCGTCGGGGATATCGAGAGTCAGCCCTTCTTGGAAGCCATTCGTCAGATGCGTTTGGATGTGGGACAAGAAAATTCCGTTCTTTTGCATGTGACTTATGTTCCTTATATTGCCGCCGCTGGAGAGCTTAAATCAAAACCGACTCAGCACTCGGTGAAAGAGTTGCGTGAGATCGGCTTGCAGCCAGATTTCCTGGTTTGTCGCAGTGAAAAAGTCATTGATGATAATTTGAAAGCCAAGATTGCCTTGTTTTGTTCAGTGAAAACTGAAAACGTGATTGCGGCGCAAGACAGTCGGTTTATTTATGAAGTGCCTTTGGCTTTGAATAAAGAAAAGCTGGATGAACTGATTGTTTCCCGTTTGGGGCTTTCACCTGGAAAACCTAATTTGAAGGGTTGGCAGAATCTGGTGAAGGTTCTTGAGAACCCGGCTCACACCGTGAAAATCGGAGTTGTGGGTAAGTATGTGGACTTGAAAGAGTCGTACAAATCTTTGCATGAAGCCTTGGTTCATGGCGGTATTGCGAACAACTCCCGCGTTGAAATCATCTATGTGGATTCTGAAAAAGTAACGGATAAAACAGTTCATCAGCTTTTGGGAAAAGTCGATGGTATTTTGGTGCCGGGCGGTTTCGGCACCCGAGGCGTGGAAGGCAAAATCACGGCGATCAAATATGCCCGTGAAAAAAGAGTTCCCTTCTTTGGAATCTGTTTTGGAATGCAGCTTTCCGCGATTGAGTTTGCGCGCAACGTATGCGGAATCAAAGATGCGACCAGCCGTGAATTCCATGCGGAAAACAAACGCAGCGGTAATTTTGTGATCGACTCGATGGTCGAACAAAGAGGTTTGGTGAACAAAGGGGGTACAATGCGCTTGGGGGCTTTCCCATGTGCTTTAGTGTCAGGCACCCGGGCTCACCAGGTGTATAAGGCCAATTCGATCATGGAACGTCATCGTCATCGCTTTGAATTTAATAATAAGTATAAAGCTTTGTTTGAAAAGAATGGCATGGTTGCTTCGGGAATCTGTAAAGAGCGTGATCTTGTCGAAATTGTCGAGCTTCCGGATCATCCTTGGTTTGTCGGGGTGCAGTTCCATCCCGAATTTAAATCCAAACCCTTGGCTCCACATCCGCTCTTTGTGCATTTTGTGAAAGCCAGTTTGAAGAAGAAGTAAGAAAGGTCCTAAAGTGATGTCGAAAATAGTGCAACAAGGTCTTAGAGTCCTCGAGGTCGAAGCTCAAGCGATTATGGGAATGCGCGAACGCATCGGTGCGGAGTTTGAGCAGGTTGTGAATATGATCAAAGCCTGTGACGGGAAGTTGATTCTGACCGGCATGGGAAAGTCAGGACAGATCGCGCGAAAGTTGGCGAGCACTTTTTCTTCAACGGGGACGCCGGCGGTGTTTCTTCATCCGGCAGAAAGTTCCCATGGTGATCTGGGAGTCGTTGAGAACAACGATGTTGTGATTGCCATTTCTTATGGCGGAGAGTCCCCGGAGTTTGCTGGAATTCTGAAGTTTGTCGCTAGAAAAGGAATTCCCTTGATCGCGATCACAGGGAAGCCCACGTCGTCTTTAGCAAAAGCGGCGCAAGTGACTTTGAACGTGCATGTTTCCGAAGAGGCTTGTCCTTTGGGATTGGCTCCGACGGCCAGCAGTACCGCGACCCTGGCGATGGGTGATGCTATCGCCATGGCGGTGATGGCAGAAAAAGGATTTAGCTCTGAAGATTTCGCGCAATTTCACCCCGGAGGAAGTCTTGGCTATCGTCTTTTGACGATTGTAAAAGATGTTATGCATACTGGGGAGGCTTTGCCCACGGTGGGACTTGAAACACCCATTCGCGAAGTCTTTTCGATTATGACTCACAAGGATGTCCGTGGCGCTGCGGGCGTGGTAGACGATAAGGGAGATCTTGTCGGAGTCATCACTGACGGTCAAATTCGTCGTCGGCTTGAAAAAAGCAGTGATCCTTTAACAGGGGTTGCAAAGGATTTGATGACCATCAATCCGCGCACAATCGATGCTCACGAACTGGCTGAAAAAGCTTTATTTGTTATGGAGCAGTTTCAGATCAATATGCTATTTGTTTTAGACAAAGAGTCTTCTCATCCTAAGAAGCCGGTCGGCATCTTACACGTTCAAGATCTTTTGCGAGCCCGAGTGCGCTAAAGGGTGCTATCCATCAGGGGGTTTCATGTGTCTTGCCAAGGACATGGACTCCCTCTCCCGTGAATTTTTAATCGCTAGTAAAATGTCGGAGGAGGCAAAATGCGCATCTCCGACGTGTCAATTCGTAACGCCGTTTTCTCATGGATGTTGTTTGCAGCATTCATTATTTTCGGTTTTATATCTTTTATGCGTCTTGGGGTCAGTCAGTTACCAGATGTGGATTTTCCCGTCGTGAATGTGGCGTTGACCCTTCAGGGGGCGGCTCCGGAAATCATGGAAACCAGTGTGGTAGATCCGGTGGAGGATGCGCTTTCTTCGGTGGAAGGGGTGGAGCGCATCAGTTCGGTGAGTAAAACGGGAATCTCGAATATCACCATTGAATTTGCGTTGGATAGAAATATCGATGTGGCCCTGCAAGAGGTGCAAACCAAGGTGGCGCAAGCCCAGCGACTTCTGCCTACCAATGTGGATCCTCCAGTCATCACCAAAACCAATCCTGATGATCAGCCGATTATTTGGCTGGCTTTGACGTATGAAAAGGCCGATCCGTATTTTCTAATGACTTATGCCAAGGACTATCTGAAAAACTATTTCACCACAGTTCCTGGTGTGGGAGACATTCTGTTGGGCGGCTATACGGCCCCGGCGATGCGGGTGTGGTTGAATTCGAAAAAGCTTCTACAAAAAAATATGGCGGTTGGCGATGTTCTTCAATCAATCAATTCCCAACATGCTGAAGTTCCAGGTGGATTCATTCAAAATAAAGAAAGTTCTTTTAATGTCAGAACTTTGGGGGAATTTATCGATGCCAAGGGTTTTGATGACATGATCATCAACCGTCGGGCCGGAATGACCATTCAAGATCCCTTGAATGTCGTGCGTTTGAAGGAAGTGGGCTATGCTGAAGAGTCCCTCGCTGAAGTCTATCGGCTTTCTCGCTTTGATGGAGTGCAGGCTTTGGGCTTGGGGATTAAAAAGCAGTTAGGGGCCAATGCGGTGGCGGTGGCCCAGGGCGTGAAACAACGAATGCAGGAGATTCAATCTCAACTTCCTCCGGGTATGAAGTTGCAGATCAACTTTGATTCTTCTCGCTACATCGAACAGGCTGTCTCTGAAATGATCAAGCATCTGACTTTGGCCGTTCTTTTGACGGCGTTGGTCTGTTGGGTGTTTTTGGGAAGTTTTACCGCCACTGTGAACGTGCTCTTGGCGATTCCGACTTCGATCATGGGAGCTTTTATTGGCATCTACTTTTTTGGTTTTACGCTCAATACATTCACCCTCTTGGGGCTGACATTGGCTATTGGTATCGTTGTCGACGATGCGATCATGGTTCTAGAAAATATATTCAGATATAACGAAAAGGGCTATGGCCCGATTGAGTCTTCAATACTGGGCGCTCGGGAAATCACCTTTGCCGCGTTGGCGGCGACGATCGCCATCATTGCCATCTTTTTGCCCGTGGCTTTTATGAAGGGAGTGATTGGACGATTCTTCCTTCAATATGGAGTGACCATCTCGCTGGCCGTTGCTTTGTCTTTGTTGGAGTCTTTGACCATCACTCCGATGCGCTGTTCAAGCTTTGTCCATCCAGGGGAAAGAACGACTCGGTTGGGAAGGATGTTTGAAGGGGTTATGGAAGCCTGGAGAAATTTTTATTCGCGCACGTTGAGTTGGACTTTAAGACATCGTTGGAAGGTTTTACTAGGGTCTGTCGTGTTCGTGGGGGCCTCATTTTTTTCTCTCAGTTTTTTAAATAAAGAGCTGACCCCAACACAAGATCAGGGGCTGTTCATTTTGCGATTGATGCTTCCTGTAGGGGCTTCGTTGGCAAGTACGGATGAAAAAGCTAAAGAGATTGAAAAGTGGTTGAGGGCGCGCCCCGAGTTGTCACATCTCTATGTGGCCGTAGGCGGATTGGGTTCTGCTGGTGGCAGTGACGCGAATACCGGAATGATGTTTGTGACTTTAAAAGATCAAGGACAACGAGGAATTGATCCGAAGTTGGGAAAGGAACTTTCTCAGCAGGAGTTCATGGGGGTTGCTCGAACGGAGTTGGGAAAGCTTGAAGGCGTCAAAGTTTTTATGTTGGATCTTTCCAGTCGGGGATTTTCAACCGGAAGAGGTTATCCGGTTGAGTTTATTTTGCAGGGGCCGGAGTGGAATAAGTTGGCCGAACTTAATGAGAGAATGAAAAAAGAGATGCGGAATTCAGATTTGATGGTGGACGTGGATTCAGATTACCTGGAAGGAATGCCAGAAATACGCATTGTCCCTGATCGAGATAACGCCGCGATGAGAGGCGTGAGCATCGACAACATCGGCAACACCGTTCAGGCCTTGATCGGAGGAGTGAAAAATGGACAGTACACGAAGGGAGGGCATCGTTACGACATCTACGTTCAACTTGAAAAACGTCCCGAGCCCCGTGAAGAGTTTAAAGATCTTCTGATTGCCAATGATCGCAACAACCTCATTCCTCTTTCTAGTGTCAGTAAGCTTGAGCAAAAACCAAGTTTGCAACAAATTACCCGTGTGGATCGACAGCGGGCGATCTCAATTTACGCCAATCTCAAGCCGGGGGCTTCTCAAGAAAAAGCGCTTCAATTTATTCAAGACAAGGCCCGGTCTTTGTTGCCTCCGACATACACGGTTGCACAATCGGGCTCTGCCAAAACTTTTCAGGAGTCCTTCAACAGTCTTCTTTTTGCTTTGTTTTTAGGAGTTTTGATTGCCTATATGGTTTTGGCGACACAGTTTAATTCTTTTTTGGATCCTCTCACGGTTTTAATGGCTCTGCCCTTTAGTTTTAGTGGAGCTTTTTTTGCGCTGGTCTTAATGAGGCAAAGTATCAATATGTACTCAATGATCGGGGTTCTGTTGTTGATGGGTATTGTGAAGAAGAATTCGATCCTATTGATTGATTTCACCAATGCGGTTCGTGATCGCGATAAAGTGGGGGCCGATGAGGCTTTGAAGCAAGCCTGTCCTGTGCGTCTTCGTCCCATTATTATGACCTCGTTTGCGACCATGGCCGCCGCAGTCCCTTCTGCTTTGGCCACGGGGGCAGGATCAGAGACCTTTAAGCCGATGGCCATCACACTGATTGGCGGTGTTTTTGTTTCGACCTTGCTCACCCTTTACGTTGTTCCGGCGACGTACTCCCTGGTGGATCGTTTTAGAAAACGGGATGTTCGAAAAAAGGATGTCCAACATGCTTTTGAGGTGGTGGGGGAGCGTATGGGCATTAGCTTTCAAAAGATGCCGGATTTTATCGAAGAGGAAGAAAAGAAAGAGCCTAAAAACCCTCGAGAAATTGAAAAGTAAAAAAGGTGTCAGTCTCACATTGTCTTACCCGGTGCTGGTCCCTCGGAGGATATTGTGGAACCCCACAAACTCGTAGTCCTAAATTGGACTGCAACAAGACTTGGCAAAAGGGGGCCTCTGGTGGTGTGATACTGAGGGAGGCCCACCATGTGGATCTTTGGTCGGAAATCAAAAGAAGAACCTATTTACGCCCGCAAAACCGTCAGTATTCGTATGGAAGCCATTGGCGGGCAAGGGGCGAACTCGGCAGGAAAAATATTTGCTGAGGCCGCTGTTCTGGGGATGGGTTATACTGGAAATCATTTCTCTAGCTTTGGATCTGAAAAAAAGGGAACGCCGGTAAAGTCGTTCGTCCGTTTTTCAACGGAAGGCAAAGTCATTCGCACGGCTTCGTTTATCAAGCACCCCGATGTGCTTGTGATATTTCATGAGTCGCTTTTGCAGACTCATCCCGAATGCCTTGAGGGCATTACCGCTCATACTGATCTTCTTATCAATTCGACCAAAAGCCCCGATGAAATTCAATTCCCCTTAGGTTTTAAGGTTCGAAAATTCGCCACAATTGATGCCACCACGTTGGCTTTGAAGCATGAGTGTGGTTTGAACGCAATTATGCTTGGAGCCATTACAAAGTTTTGTCCTGAGGTCTCTAGCGATCTTTTGTTAAAGACCTTCTTGCGTTTCTTCTCTCATTTGCCAGAACAGGTACAAAAGCACAATGCCGAGGGTTATGAGGCGGGGGTAAAGAAAACCAAAGAGTATCTTTTTGAAGATTCTCAAGCCAGTGTCGATCGTCCTCCCGAGGTTCTTCCTCGGATGGGGTGGGAGAATGCTCCGTTGGGTGGCCTCATTGTGAATCCAGGGAATACCATCCTTAAAGATAACAGTGCCAGTCGCAAAGGTCTTCTTCCGCGCTTTCTTTCAGAGATTTGTTTTAATTGCGGCTACTGTGACATGGTCTGCCCTGATTATTGTTTTGTCTGGAAAATCGATCCCGAAAAAAAACAGGCACCACAACTTCAAGGCATTGACTATCAATACTGCAAAGGATGTCAGAAGTGTGTGGTGGCTTGTCCGGTGCAGGCCTTGGTCACAGTCCCCGAAGGGGAACTGACAGAGGAAGAAAAGAGCCAACATCTTTTTCCACAGATTCATTCAAAAACGCAGAGAGACTAGATTATGAAAGCAGAACAACTTGATCGTTTTATGACGGGCAATGAATTGGCAGCCGAGGCAGCCAAGGCGATTCAATTTCACTTCATGGGTTATTATCCCATCACTCCTTCGACGGAAATTGCGCAGATCATTGATCGCATGAAAGCCAAAGGGGAAGTGTCGACAGTTCTTTTGCCGGCGGACGGGGAGCATGGGGCGGCGGGCGCTTGTTTCGGTGCTACGACGGGCGGAGCTCGTGTTTTAAATGCAACAAGTGCCAATGGTTTTTTATACAGCCTTGAGCAACTGCCAGTTCAGGCTGGCAGTCGTTTACCCATGGTGTTGAACTTAGTCACGCGTTCAGTGAGTGGTCCTTTAGATATTCGCTGTGATCATTCGGATTTAATGTACGCCCTGCAAACGGGTTGGATTATTTTGATGGCGTCGACTCCGCAGGCTGTTTATGACATGAACATTATGGCTGTAAAGTTAGGGGAGCATCCCGAGGTCCGGCTTCCCGTGATGGTGGTGAGTGATGGTTTCTTTACCAGTCATCAACGACAATCGGCGAAGATCTTTAAAGACGCCAAAGTGGTGCAAGACTTTATCGGTGAAAGAAAAGACACCTTTTCAACTTTGAATCCCCGTCAGCCTGTGACGGTGGGTCCATATATGAATGATCCGGATCTAATCAATAATAAATTCCAACTTCATCAAGCGCATGAGGCGGCAGCCCAAGTTTATAAACAGATCGCCGCTGAGTTTGAAGATTTGAGTGGACGCAGTTATCCCGCCTTAGAGACCTATCAAATGGAAGACGCAACAGCCGCACTCTTTTTGTTGAATTCGGCTGCGGAAACGTCCAAGGATGTCATTGACCAGGCTCGTGTTGATGGAAAAAAGGTCGGAGTTCTTCGCCCGAACCTGCTTCGTCCTTTCCCCGCAGAAGACCTTAAGGTGGCGACACAAAAGGTGTCATCGGTTCTCATCGGTGAAAGAAGCGATACTCCGGGCTCTGCCGGAGGACCGTTGAGTCATGAGGTGCGAGCGACTTTATTGGCGGATCCTTCTTGTAAAGTGATCACCTTGAGTCGCATCTATGGACTTGGTGGCAAGGACTTCCGTGAAGAAGGCGCTGCTCTTTTTATTGAGGAAGCTTTATCTGCTATTGCGAGTCCTCGCTCTGTTCCTTCTTTTGGTTTTTTAGGGACAGAGGCTGGAAGTAAAAAAAATCTGCCTCCTCAAGTCTTGCCACCGTTATCTCGAGAAGAAATGAGTCAGGGCTTGACCCAAGTTGAAGTCGTGAAAAGTGAGGGAAAGAATTCTCCCCTGAAAGTCACGGTGGCGGATCCAAGTCTTTTGGTGGCTCGTCCCAAAAGGATCGCTCCGGGGCATGGGGCTTGTCCGGGGTGTGGAATTTTCTCTGGTTTGGATCAGTTTTTTAAAGGCATTGAAGGGGACGTCGTGGTTCTTTATCACACCGGCTGCGCCATGGTGGTGACGACAGATTATCCTTTCAGTGCGCATCGTGTGACCTACCTTCACAATCTTTTTCAAAATGGGGCTCCGACCTTGTCGGGACTGGTGGAAGTTTTCTATGAGAAAAAACGCCGTGGGGAAATTGCCATCGGGGAGGATATCACTTTTGTGATGATCACAGGTGATGGAGGAATGGACATCGGTATGGGGCCGACGATTGGCACGGCCTTACGCAATCATAAGATGATTATTCTGGAGTATGACAACCAAGGATATATGAATACGGGCGGGCAGCTTAGCTACACCACGCCCTTCGGCAAAGAAACTGTCACCAGCCATATTGGGAAAACGTCCTTTGGTAAATCCTTTCATCATAAAGACACAGTGGCGATTATGGCGGCGACCGGAATTTCCTACGTATTCACGGCGATTGAGTCCTATGGAACGGATCTTGTTGCCAAGGCGGCGAAGGCTCAATGGTATGCCAAAAATGAAGGCCTGGTGTTTGGCAAAATTCTGATCAGTTGTCCCTTGAATTGGGCCTCAGAGGAAAAGTACGGGCAAGAGATCTTGCAAAAAGCCGCGGACTCCTGCTTCTTTCCTCTTTATGAGGTGGAGCATGGATTGACTCGGTTAAGCTATGATCCTGAAAAAGAGGGGCGCAAGATTCCTTTAAAAGCGTGGTTGGAGATGATGGGGAAATCCAAACATCTTTTAAAGCCGGAATACTCAGAGGCGCTGGAGGCTTTTCAACAAGAAGTGGATCGTCGATGGAGTCGTCTGAAGGCTCGTTCTGAACATCCCTTGCTTTAGAGATATCTTCATGCGTCGTGTTGATGAACTAATTCTGGAAATTTGAAAACCATTTTAGCATAATGGTTTTCTCAGTAAGACGTGGGGCTGTAGCTCAGCTGGGAGAGCGCAACGCTGGCAGTGTTGAGGTCGTCGGTTCGATCCCGATC
>NZ_JBLJBT010000002.1:0-31678 GCF_047637665.1 Bdellovibrio sp.
GTTTCTGTTTCTGTTTCTGTTTCTGTTTCTGTTTCTGTTTCTGTTTCTGTTTCTGAAAGGAAATTTCCAAGAAGGAGGATGTTTGCAAGATTTAAATCACTACCACAACAATATTTTTAATTCTTTAAGACCTAAGTAAATTTAATATGAAGAACTGGGTTGTCTTATGCTATGAGGAGCAATTCTTCCGACGATATCTTTTTTGTGAATCAGACCAAAACGAGATGCATCTATCGAACCTAGAGGTTGATCGCCAAGGACTAAATAGGTTTGTGGAGGTAATTGAGGATAGTCGCGGGCGTAGAGTTGAAGCATTTGAGTCGGGACTGTGAACGGAGTTCCCTCTGAATTCGTTAAAGGACTTCCATTCAAAAAAAGAAATTTTCCTCTGACTTCGAACCGATCTCCTGGGATGGCGTAGACTCTTTTAATCAAAAGATTTGTTCGGGCTCCACTTTTAAAGGTGACAACATCGCCTCGGCGAATCGGACGAAAGGAGTAATAGCCTAGTTGATTTACGATTTCTTTTTCGTTTTGAATCAAGGGAGACATGGAACTCCCTCGAACCGTGACGGTTTTTTCTTGGATATCGCGCTCAGAAATAGCCCATGTTAACACAAGGGCTATTGAAAATAATATTAATGCGAAAAAGGGTTCCTTTCTCAACACTATTCCACAATACATAGTAGCTTATATGAGTCCGAGCAGCCTGGAGTTGAGTAACTCCACCGAGTCTGATCATTCGCCCCAGTGTATCCCGTTCTTCCGCTCCCCGATGTCGATGTCCAATTTGAACAATTCGCAGCACCACCTGGTGTTGTCGGCATAATTTGGGTTGTCCCCGCACCGTCTCTGGCTGCCCAATAAGCCGCCGCATTATTAAAATGTTTAGAGGAACCCCAGCTATCAGCATTATTAGGGCCATATCCGTAGCTATCCACTACATAGCTCGCCCCACCTGAATACGGCTCACCAGAAACTGCAAGTATGTATGCCGTGTTACTCTGTAAATTCTGACATGTCGTACTGTCACATAAAAGGGCCTTCACATTAGAGGAGCTTAGAGTAACCGTGCTCTTACCTCTCCAATCATAGGTCTGCAAATCTGTCAGACATTTATTGTTCGCACCAGCCAATCCTCCAAGATTTCCAGTCCAGGAACCTTGAGTCCTAACGATATACTTCGAACTACCTGCCGCTGCTGCAACAGTGAATGGAGAAGGACATTCACTCCATGTGCCGCCTGCGGACGTAGCATATCGACACTCAGTGTCTCCAGTGGCTTGATTTATTCTTACACAGCTCACATATCCTGTGTTGCCATAAATAGACATACACGATATCGAATACCCCGCACCACTTCCTCCCGCCGCATCGACATATTCCTTCGTTGCAGCATCCGTATTGGCAATGGGGGTTCCCACGTTATTAATATTCTTCCCACCCATATTTAAATGCCCCGTTGCAGCGACACTTCCGTCTTTTTGAAGGGCATTCACGATACGAGTATCATCTCCTGCAGCAATAGTATTTGCGGCTTGTCCGGCAGGAAGACGAGCGTAGTCTAAGGTTCCTGCGGTGATTTTATTTGCATTTAAATTATTGATCGCGGCACAAGCATAGCTGTCTGTGCCCGAGTTGAAGTACAGCGTTTCACTTGAACTGCATGACGGTAAAGCTTTGGCTTCATAAGCTGAAAGATTGTTGTTCCAAGTTAGAATTCCGCCGATTTCCGGGGCCGTGCTTAGAACATTGTATCCGCGAATCTTATTCACTGAAATATTAGGCAAAGTTCCCGAAGCATCTCCGGTTAAACTTGTCGAAGCTTGAAAAGCTCCGGTGATTCTGGAATCGTTTCCTTGTGCGGCTGTTCCCGCTGTCGTTCCATAACTAACTACTAGCTGGCTAGAGCCATTGACAGACAATCCCGTCGAAGGAGCATTTTTTGCGAAATTTTGTACGGTAGGATCTGTTTCAGTCCCAGGACCTGCATCCGTCGCACACTTCCAACCACCTGCGCCTAGATTTATTAACGAGTCATACTTTAAAACCTCGTTGTCAGCACAGGCCACGTTGTTGGGTTTATAAGTGAAATACTTCAACGGAGCACTTGCCACTTTATCAACGGAAAGTCCCGAAATCAGAGACTCCGCGATTGTGCCTGTTGTGATCTTTGCGGCATCCAGATTCGGAATATCCGTATCGACCAAAGACAACTGCGTGCTAGGTACTTTGCCTGAGGCATTTAATGAAGCCAGACCGCTATTTTGTCCTTTTTGATTCGTAATGCGAGCATCGGCCGCCGTATTAAAATCTGTAATGTCAGTGGCCTCTAATGTGACATCACCACCTTTTCCGGCAACACTCGAAACACCACCTGTGACAGTAGCCCACGTGCCGTCGCCACGAAGATACGTGGAACCATTTGCAGTTCCCGTTGGGGAAAGTGTCGCTAATGACCCCAAACCTAAATTTGTTCGAGCGGCAGCTTGAGTTGTTGCCCCCGTTCCTCCATTGGTGATCGCCACTGTGCCCGTAACATTCGTCGCTGTGGCGGCATTTCCCGTGATATTCACACCCAATGTAGTCCCAGAACCATTCGAGCCATTTAAAATGGCGTCTAATTTTGTGAAACGATTAAAGATGCTTTCTACATTTTCTTGGTTCAGATTTTTAGACTCATTCACGTTGATAAACTGAGAGTCACTTTTCCCATTGAGTGTTTCAGAGTTCACCGCATAAGCCACAGCTCGCATGTTAAAGTCCGCGATCACCTCATCAACGGCTCCACCGGTGGCACGGGGCACTTTGACATACAGTCGAAGCTTACGACCGTGATGAGCACTTGGCGTATAGGTGCAATTAAATCCGTTGATGGGTTTTGAGTTGTCCATCACTTCTTTGAGTGAAAGAAGTGGACTGGGATTTGTATCACCTGGTGTGGAAGCCGAAGCGCTGCCGATCACTAGATTTATATAGCCATCAGAAATATTCACACCGGAGTGTTCTTCTTCTCGCAGCACACAGTTACTAACAGGATCTAGAATCTGTAAAGTGGCCGTCAATCCCGAAGCGGTTGGATAACGTCCTTCGGGATCGCGCAATACAGCTTGAAAACTCATGCCTTTATTCTGTTCGGCAGCAGAGACAACCGAAACCATCACTAGCGCAGCCCCAGCAATGTATTTATATATACGCATATCATCCTCTGAAGATAAATTTAAAAAACCTCATCGTTTTTTTCGGAATTCTTCTGTAGGGTCTACAGAGTTTACCTACGCATATTTCGGTGTGCTAAAGAACTAGAGAACCCATTCCACGATAACAATCCCATTCGCACCGGTCCCTCCTGTTGTGGCGCCATAGTATGCCCCACCACCACCGCTTCCATAAGCCCTGCCTGACTTTCCGTCAGTCGATGCGTTTGGCTGACCACCAGCTCCACCACCACCAAGACTGGATGATCCTCCAGTCCCTCCTGCTGGATAGGACCAATTGCTTCCGGCACCGCCGTCTCCACCGAAAATATTTAAATCTCCATTTGTCGCCGTTCCACCAAGGCCACCCACACCGGTCCCGGCGCCACCGATTCCTCCGCCACCACCTCCACCAGCAGTGACAGTCAAGCCTCCGAGGACAATAGAGCTATTTCCCCCTGCATTTCCGGTGCTCCCTCCTGTTCCTACAACAACAGAGTATGAGGTACTCGCCGAAAGAGTGCTTGCAAAGTAAACGGCTGTTGCCCCAGCACCACCACCCGCGCCTGCTGCGGAGCCACCAGCACCTCCGCCGCCTCCGGCACCAATAACAGTAATTTTAAAGACGGTTGAACTTGTGGTGTTGGCTGGTGTTACAAATGAACCACTAGAGGTAAAAATCTGCTTACGCATAACCGGCTGACTTCCAGAACTGCTAAGAGCAACCCAAGTCGTTCCATTGCAATATTCCATTGAATGCGAAGTGTAGTTATATCGCTGAGAACCTTCTCCATTCGCGAGTCCAGCACCACAAGCCGTGACCGTGGCAGAGTCTCCCGCTCGAATTCCCCCGTTTACATCCAAGGCGACTTTGGGATTTAATTGCCCAACGCCCACGCTCCCCGCAAAATAAGACGGAGCCGAGGCATCACTAACATAAAGAGAGTAGGCTGTATCAGCCTGAATATCGCCAACATAAACTCCATAGCCATTCGATACCGTCCCAGACAACCGACTGACAGAAAAAGAGCCCGCCTTTGCCGTCGTGATATCTCCTGAGCTGCTATTAGTAATAGCGCTATTCACCCCGGTTGCGGTGTTAATAGAACCACTTCCTGAGTTAGAGATCGCCGCATTAACAGATCTCTGGCTCATAACAACGCCATTCGCAGTATTCCGTGTACTTGCATCAACTCCATACAGGGTTGTGACTGTTCCTGCGTTGCCATTTAAAGCCACAGTCGCAAGGCCCCGAATCGCGCTAAGATTGGAACTTGTTTGATGCTGGATCTGCGAGTTAACTCCAAAAACAGAGGCCGATGAAAAACTAGCGGCACCAGAAGTGTCAATTGTTTCACTAAATCCAAAATAGCTGGCTGACGATCCTAGAGAGGGATTAAGGGTTTGATTTATACTCAGCGACGACAACGATCCGGAGTCCCCCGTGATCGTGTCGGTCACAGCAAGCTTACCCCCTGGATTATTAGTCCCAATGCCAATATTTCCAGAGGTTCTATATAAGTTGGCTCCACTGATGTTCCAAAAACCGACATCAGAAGCAAGTTTTGCTGAAGTGATTGCGCCAGAATCAATATCACCTGAAGACACAGTATTCTTAGAGGAAAGAGTTCCCAAGGTAGGAGTACTGAGAAGATCCGCATAGCTGCCACTCACGGCCACCGTAGATAGACCCGTGACCTTACTTACATTTATGGCAATATCTTGGCAAGTGAGCTGATCCGACACCGAAGACCAAGTCAATGTCTGAGACGAGGTACAACTACCGACATTGAACGCGGAAGCTGTACCAGTTGCATTTTTAAGATCAGACAACTTAATAAAATGGGGCTCCCAGCCTGCTCCATTTACATACTTCATAATCTTCTGATCATCACCAACCATGGCCGAGGCAACATTGATCCCATTAATTCTTGAAACCGTCGGACCCGGTAAAGTTCCGGAAAGGTCTCCACCCGTTAATGAGGTAGCACTCTGAAAGGCTCCGACGATACGAGAGTCATTCCCCTGAGCGGCAGTTCCTGCGGCAGAACCATAGGTAACATTTAAACTGACAGCTCCCGAACTTCCGCCACCACTAAGCCCCGTGCCAGCACTCACTTGTGTGATGGTTCCCCCACCTCCACCTGCTACTGCTGCCCACGTGCCATCTCCGCGAAGATATGTTGAATTATCCGCCGTTCCCGTCGGAGAAAGTGTTGCGAGTGACCCCAGTCCTAAATTTGTTCTGGCGGCGGCCTGAGTCGTTGCGCCCGTTCCACCATTGGCGATCGCCACTGTGCCCGTGACATTTGTCGCTGTCGCTGCATTTCCCGTGATATTTACGCCTAACGTAGAACCAGAACCATTTGCACCATTTAAAATAGCATCTAATTTTGTGAAACGATCAAAGATACTTTCAACATTGGTTTGGTTTAAGTTTTTTGATTCATTCACGTTGATAAATTGAGTGTCCGTTTTGCCGTTGAGTGTTTCAGAGTTCACCGCATAGGCCACAGCTCGCATATTAAAGTCTGCAATAACATCATCCACTCCGCCCCCCGATGCACGGGGAACCTTGATATACAATCGGAGCTTGCGACCGTGATGGGCACTGGGCGTATAGGTGCAATTAAATCCATTGATAGGTTTTGAATTGTCCATCACCTCTTTGATTGAAAGAAGAGGGTTGGGATTTGAGCCTGCCGGAGTGGACGCTGAAGCACTGCCGATCACCAGATTTAAATAACCATCAGAAACATTCACACCAGAATGCTCTTCTTCACGTAAAACACAATTACTAACGGGATCTAGAATCTGCAAGGTGGCCGTCAAACCCGATGCTGTCGGATAGCCACCATCAGGATCACGCAACATCGCCTGAAAGCTCATGCCTTTATTTTGTTCGGCTAAAGAGACTGTCGATAGTAAGATCAGAAAAGTCCCTATAAAGCCGGTAAAGATGCGCATACTAAGTCTCCCGACAATTCATTTATATGAAGATGCTTCTCTATTTTTCGGAAAATTAGTGTAGGGCTTGGACTCAAAAGCTACACTTTGAAAGATACCTAGACTCATTTGTAATAGGCAGACTCGACTAATTAAACCTCTGTTAATACTAAAAATGTGCGTAGTAATCACTTTCTCCCCTACAGTAAATGTTAAAACCTTAGAGCGAAAACAGTTTCAGTTCTCCTATTTAGAAAATTTCATGGCATAACAACGGCGTGATGGTGCTCACCCCAAGGAGGCGATTTATGTTTCTCGCGTTTTCTATCTTTTTAATGTTGTTCCAACAGCAACCCGCGATAGCTATGGAACCGATAAAACGTCCAGAAGGCCTTCTCTGTGCGGAACAAGCCCTCGACAATCCCTATATCGATGCTGGCAGCCTCATCAATGCCTGCCTTCAAAGAACCTCAGGCAGAATCACACTCAGACCAGGACGATATTATCTTAAAACGCGCATCGATTTCAGTAATGTCTCCAATGTTGTCCTAACGACTCTTGGAAGAAGGCCTTCAGACTCCGCATGTGAAGATTCTAAAACTTGCGCTGAGCTTTATGCTCATGACGATTTTATCAATGGTCCTCTTTTTGTGAGTCAAAATGCGCAGTTTTTAACTCTGGACCATGTCATTATTAACGGAAACAAGATCAATCGTCTGGCCAAGAATGGAACCTCCGTCGCAATATGGGGAAATCCGAATTCCTTCAACTCGGCCATTCATCAGTGTCGCAATTGCCAGTTCATTGGTCTTTCTGTCATTCAAGCAGTTCGGGGAACAGGGATGGAGTTTAGCGGTGAAAATGCCCTCTTTGATCGGGTTGTCTTTAAGGACAACGGTCGAAGTATTATGATTCATCCAAATACGAACGATCAACCTTGGGCCGACGGCCTCACTGTACATTCTGGCCCCGGACTGATGATTATCAATTCCGAATTTAGTGACAACTCAGATGTGAATTTGATCATCGGCCACGCCCCTCGGGCGCAAATCAGAAATAACAGAATTCTGAATAGCTATAATTTTGCTTTTGCCGGTCTTATGCTTGATAACTTCAACGGCAGCACCTTGGGTGATTTTTCTGACTCCCTTATTAGCAACAACATCGTAGATTGTGGTCCTTTGGCCGCCTGTGGAATCGGTATTGATCTGGGACCTTGGCTTTGGTATCAACCGCAAGGGAAGCTGATTAATGGTGGAATCATCGCAAACAACAAGATCAACGAAGCCCGAGTTGGAATTTCTATTTATGGCGCTCAAGGAACACAAATCAGTGGTAATAGAATCAATTCCACATTCACCTGGAGCTTATCAAACGGAAGATGCCAAGGGGCTGGGATAGATCAATTTTCATCAGTCAATGGGATGACAAACAGATCTTTGAATATCTACGACAACTCCGTGGGTGTTTCATTTGATAGGCTCAGAAACTGCCTTGGCCAACCACCCTCTTTGGCGGCGCTAAAACCCACTCGTCATATCGATATGACTGTTTTCTCAAGACCCGTCACGGAAGCCTTTCAAATTCTTTTAAATCGCGCCCCCGACTTTTCAGGTGGAAATTATTTTGATAACATTTTAAGACAAGGAAACTCGGTTCGTAGTGTCTTAGTGGACATTACCAAGTCCGAGGAGTTCACCCGCCAGCTGCCCACTGACAATAGAGACTTCGTCATCTTCTTGTACCAGCGAATTCTAAAAAGAAATGCAGATCCAGGGGGTCTTGAGCACTTTGTGAATTCACTCAATAGCGGAACCCCACGGCAAGCCGTTATCGAAAATTTCATCGACTCGCTGGAGTTCATGAATAGGTATCCTGCTTTGATTCACTGAACTCAACTGGGGTGTGTTAAATTTCTGATATTACTAACTTTTTAACCCTTTTTTGCTTGATTTTTTTAATAGGCTATTATTAATAGCAGTAATAAATTGCCTTTACTTTTTTATATATGTGTATAAAATTGCCTTTATGAGACAATTAACTCCGTACATAAAAAAAGATCTACAAAAGAAAATGGTATTTCTCGGCGGTCCCAGACAATGCGGAAAAACGACTTTGGCCAAGTCTCTTCTCGTTAATTCTTTCAACGGTGTTTATTTAAATTGGGATCGCCTTTCGGATCGCAAAAAAATTTTAACCGGACAATGGACAGACCAAGAAGAGCTTCTCGTTTTTGATGAGGTTCATAAACATAAGAAATGGAAAAATCTTGTTAAAGGTTTTTATGACACAGAAAAAGAGATCCATCGCTTCCTCATCACCGGAAGCGCTCGCCTGGAAACTTACCAGCGTGGAGGTGATTCTCTGTTAGGCAGGTACCATTCCTGGAGACTTCACCCTTTTTCTCTTTATGATTTACCACAAGGAGTATCTCGCCAAGAATCATTGTCTCGCCTGTTAAGAGTTGGTGGCTTCCCAGAAGTTTTTCTGGACAATGACGAACGCGAGGCCAGACGATGGAGGGAGGAACGCTCCCGTCGCATCGTCCGAGAAGATATTCGCGATCTTGAGCAACTTCAAAATATTGACCTTCTAGAACTCATGCTCGATCATTTGCGTGATCGAGTGGGAAGCACTTTATCCATTTCCAGCATTGCACAAGAAGTCGGCATCTCTCCTATCACGGCAAAAAAATGGATTAATATTTTAGAGAAAATGTATCTCATCTTTACTGTTAAAGGATATGATAAAAAACTTACTCGAGCTGTTCATAAACCTATTAAAGTCTATTTCTATGACAACGCGGAGGTTCGCGGCGATGAATCCGTTCGCTTTGAAAACTTCGTAGCCACTCATCTACTGCAAAGAAATCATTTTATGGAAGACTATCATGGCTATCGGATGGGCCTGTTTTACGTCAAAGATAAAAACCAGCGTGAGGTCGATTTCTTAATCACTCAAGAAAATGCCCCTCAGGAGCTTATCGAGGTCAAACTTAAAGATGAGACTCCAGCAAAAAATTTGATTTCCTTTGCGGAGATTTTAAAAACAAAACAGGCAACACAAATCGTTTTACATTCTCCAAAATCCTGGAGTAAAGGAAAATTTAAACTCACCACTCCCCTGGATTACTTCACTACTCTGAAGTAGGCTCACAACTAGTTACACACCTCAGAGAAACTCACCAGCGACCACCCGTAACCATCCACACACTGATACTGCGCATGGCTTCCATTTCCGCAGTATCCAGTGACTGTTTGTCCCGCAGATCCGTTCGGCAACCCGGTCAACGAACACCCACCACATTGCCAAATTACGCGATACCCCGCACTTTCTGAAGCACATGCAATACACGCCTGCGTATTGCATGACTGACTTGAAGAGCCCGAGCAAGATGAATAACAGGATGTGCTTGTATCAGGTTTCGCGCCCGAACAGAATCCATCCGCAACCGTAGCCCCATCGCTTCGCTGGCACCACACAGATCGAGATTGAGTTCCCCAGGTGTCATAACAAGTTCTGTATTGGGTTCCACCACCACAAGAGGCTGAACAAGAATCCCAACCGCCCCAATATGGATTAGCTGAACAAGAACCCCAGCCCGTCGTCTGCCAAGAATATGTGTAGCAAGTCGTAGCGGATCCCGTAACCGTAGCATTATAGCTAGTTACATTATTAGCACTATCGCGAACTTGAATAGTTCCAATTCCCAGATTAAGCGAAGTCGTTGAAAAATCTTTGCTTGCGGATGCCTGCCAACTCACCCCACCATCAAAGGAGTAAGCCGTCGCAGCCATTCCAGCACTGTCATCGCTCGCCGTCACAGAGACGCGAACAGTTCCACAAGCAGGCTCCGTCGCAGTTGTGGTTGCAGAGACCGCAGAAATCACCGGCAGAACGGTATCAATTTTTACTTCATACGCAGGGGCCACAGAAGAACCCACGTTGCCTAAGCTGTCGGAACTAATCATGCGGAACTTGTAAGCCTTTCCATCTAATACAGGAACTGTCGTACTAACACAGGAGTTGGAAATTTCACTAAAGGCTCCGTAAGCTCCTGACACACCCGACGCGATCGAAGCCTCTTGCATTTCAATAGAACAAGTCAGAGGACTTGAACCCCCAGCATCAGTCACCGCCACATTCAAAAGAAGACTCAGAGTATTCGTCCAACCATTTGTATAACTCAGTGTCGAGACCGGGCCGGATTGATCTAATTGAATATTGGCCGTAGCATCAGCACTGATATTTCCAAACTTATCTTTAAATCTTATATGAACAACCTTCGTACCGTCCCCACCCGACAACGTGAAGGGAGTCGTCGCAGCACAAGACGTCCAGTTCGTCGGTCCCACCATTTCACCGAAAGCCATTTCAATAGGAGGATTATTGTCCGTAGGGCACACCACATCCAAAGTGACCAACAGGTTGTTGGTTTTCGCTGCCCCTCCATTGATTGTCAAACTTCCCCCCGAGGGAGCGGTTTGATCTAAGGTGATCGACTGCGAATAGTCCGCCGTCATATTGTCGTATTGATCTTTGAAACGAACATACACATCTTTCACTCCAGAACCCGACACTAACGTATGCCCTTGAGATGCCACACAACTTGTCCAATTCGTAGAATTGGGACTATTGCCAAAAGCCATCTGCACACCACCGGCTTGATCAGCAGGACAAGTGATATTGAGAACCACAGAAGTACTTCCCGTAATCGACGAATCCCCAACGTCCGTAGCTGAAATTGTAAAGCCCCCACCCAGTGGAGCCAGATTGTCATCTTCATCACTCCACAGTCCATTGCAGTTTTCATCTTTGAGGGGATTATTCACCTTAGGCATCATCGCCTCGGACACACACGTTAAACGATCCGTGAACGTCAGGACTTCACTACCATCAGTGACATGAGCCAACCTTACCGCCACACCCGCCACATTGAAGTTATTTGTCCATCCGTCGCTCGGCAATGAAACAGTCATCGTACTTTGAGGAGCATCACAATCATAAGACCCGATCAGATCCGTCCAAACAGACTGATCTTTGAAGTACTGCAACTTACAACCGCCAGCGCCGTCATTACCAACTCCTCCGGCTCCCCAACTGACGCTGAAGGAATTCATATTCGCAAGATGAGTTAAGATTGGATTATGTGGCGGCAAAGCATTGGTCGTCGTGATATTCCAATTCAGATCGGAGGCACCACCTACTTTCAATGTGACCGTTGTTGTCGTTACTAATGTCGAGGCCGCTGTTGAAACAATACGAATCTCGTCTCCATTAATAAGTCCCTCTTGAGGATCGCTAAGGCTTGCAATGGTAATTTCACTCCCACGTGAAATCCAGGTTCCTGGCAGACGTCTGGTTTCGATGCGCGAATTGATTCCTCCACTCACCGAAATAGGGATATTGCGATTCACATCACCAACAACCAAAACCTGAGAAGTGTATTCTTGATCAGGAAGCGCTTTCACGACATCGACGAAAAATCCCGTCAATGTGGGAACGATATCCGCACTGACACAAACAAAATTTTGAGGTTTATAAGGATATTCACAGTTTGTCGCTTTACAAACACCCCAATCAACTCCATTCCAAGTTTGATCACCAGCAATAGCATGAACCGTCAGATCCTGACTTGGACAACTTCTGGTATCCGCATCACAGCTATTCCCCGCACTAGCTCCTGACAAAGTATAGTTTGGCAGACACGAAGTCAGAGTGCACAGCCCCCAGGTCTTATCGGTATTGCGAGAGTCCCAGGTCTGTGTTCCAATTTTTCCTCCCACGGGCATAGGCAGGCAAGATCTTGTATTGGCAACGCATGTGTTACTGGTTAAAGTGTAATTCGCTTCACAGGTAAGTACGGTGCAAGGTCCCCAAGTGGATAAATCAGGCCCCTGCCAAACTTGCTCTGTACTTGCAGAAAATGCAGCACTACAAGTACGAACATTATCAATCACATTTAAGGTGATCCGTCCCGGCAAAGCCGGCTGAACCACGCGAACCAACTTCGTTCCACTTTCGGTCGAGTTGATTTTACAATATGTCTTTCCATTCGCATCGCTGGGATAACAGATATAGTTGTTCTCTCCCGTTCCCTGTATATCTAAAACTGGGACAACGCCTTGAATCGGATTTCCACTTGCATCTTTTAGGTCTAAATAAATAATCGCAAAACTTGAAGGATCTGTGACCGACGTCAATTGATTTATTAAATTTAAACCTGGATTGTCCGCCGCAATCCCTCCGGTGGGGCTAGTAAACTCAACGGTGACCTTCTGATAGACCTGAGGATCTGTTGCTTCGACAAGATAGCTTCCTATCTTATTTGATTTTAACGTGCACGTCGCTTCTCCTAAAACATTGACTGGGGAACAAACATAACTAACGCCAGAACCTGAAATCTGAAGCACGGGAGTAAAACCAACTCTGGGAACTCCCAAAGAGTTTTTAGCCACGACCTTAAGTTCAATTGTTTCAATGTTATTGGCTTTAGCAGATCCATCTTCTCCATCCGCCAACTTCAAGAGCGAATTTACGCTGACAAAGGAAATCGGGAACTCCGTTTGAATGGGCGTAAGAAGTTTAATCGAATAGTCTCCCGCCGTTTCTGACGTTATGTAACACAAACTTTTTGTTTCCGTCGCGCCTTCCGTTTTTAGGGAGGGAGTGCACATATATTTTGTTTTTGCACCTTCAGGTCCCGAAACCTCAAGCACCGGAACAACTCCTATTTGTTCTTCCGTCGCAATCTCAACTATCACGGGGGAATGGCCGTCTGCGGGAACATTTTGACTCAAAACTGAAACCACCGCCGGTAGAAATTCAAGAACGAGAACGTCTTTAACCAACGGGTTTGTCACGCTGATTCTTTTCGTACCAGCTTCAGTGCTTGAAACAAAACAGGAAGCGACTCCCGAGCTGTTCGTCGTTTGACAGCGAATACGATTTACTCCACTTCCCTCGATTTCAAGAAAAGGAACCACGCCAACACTGGGGGTCGCGTCTGGTTCTTTTAAAACAACTTCGATTTGATATTCAGTATATCCGTCCGCACGAGGCTGAGTCCCTGCGACAGCGCGGATGGTATTTAAATTATTAGCAAAGAAGACTTCAACGACTTCATCAATAGAAGACGGGACATCAACACCGATAACCTTGGTTCCGACATTGAGTGATGAAAGTTGACATAAGGACTTTCCACCACTGACGCCAGCACACGCAATGGACACATCCGCCGGCTGACTCTTCAACGTTGGCAGAACTGATGTTTTCACTTCGATCTTGACCTTAGAAGTTCCATCTGCAAAAGCTCTGGACTCCAAAACCTTCAAGACGGGTTCCGTGAATATCACCTCCACTGGCAGCACTGAGGGGCTGTTTGAATGGATGGTATAGATACCCGGCGTAATTGCGCTTAATCGACACTGAGAAATTCCCAGGTGGTCCGTCACAGAACAGTTTATCTTTACGCTGGCTGGAGATTTCACAAAGAGCTCTGGTTGAACTCCGGCTTTTCCTGTGCCTTTGGAGTCTTTTAATACAAATTCAATGAGGGCCTTTGCAGTGCCATTGGCAGGAACGTTGTTTTTCTTAACCGTCATCGCACTGAGACTTAGATCGTCCCCGAAGTAGGCAATTCCCGGTTGAAGGATCACTGCATTTTTTGTGAAAATAAGTTTTTGACCACCTTCGGTCGCACTCAAGGTGCAGGATGCATATTCAGCTCTCGTCACCTCACATTGAGTCTTGTGTTCACCAAAACCAAAAACAAAAAGATCTGGCGTAAATCCTTCGACTGTTTGCCCCTGATCATCTTTAGCGTAAACCAGCACTTTAATGGAGGAAACACCGTCGGCGATTCCTTGGGCCGGATCGGGAACGACAATTTTAGATCTGTTGGGATCTACGGAGGACTTTATGAGTTCGGCGGATAGGGTGCAGCCTGATAGACCGAATACGGTCAGCAGGATCATAAAAAGATTTGAAAATAGAGATACTTCAAATCGATTAACAGACATCATTTCACACAGTATCTTGAGCGATACCCACCAACGGTTCCATAAGCAGTCATGTAAGCCGTATTAATAACACCCAAATCAGTCCAACCACTGGGACAAGATGGAACTGTGCAGACTCCATCATTCCACGAGGCACACTTGGGCTCGATCATCATATACTTCACATCTGAAGTGCAATATCGCGAATGATATCCTCCGGTCTGACCATATGCTGCCGTATATGCTGCATTGGTGATTCCTAAATCAGTCCAACCGCTGGGACATGATGGAATAGTGCAATTTGATTCATTCCAAGATGCACACT
Source organism: Bdellovibrio sp. (assembly GCF_047637665.1). Lineage (NCBI taxonomy): Bacteria > Pseudomonadati > Bdellovibrionota > Bdellovibrionia > Bdellovibrionales > Pseudobdellovibrionaceae > Bdellovibrio > Bdellovibrio sp. The sequence continues at coordinate 14,469 of NZ_JBLJBT010000002.1, forward strand.
TAGGCTCGATGATCGTCCCACCTCCACCACTGGCAGCCGTAGTTTGTGTCGTGCCATCCGCAAAAACAACTCCCCCACCACTTCCCGCCGTGAGAGCGATACTTCCATTGACTTCAAGTTTTTGACTTGGATTTGTTGTTCCGATTCCGACATTGCCTCCTGATGACTGAAGCATCAGCGAATTGTAATTCGATGCGCCGTCGCCTCCAGATTGCAACTCGATGCCTCCACCCGCGCCGCCGGATACACCAGTGCCACCGTAAATCTTAATCCATCCGCCGGTTCTCGCAGCTGCGGTAGCCGTCACCCCATTTGCTCCATATATATTAACGCCTCCACCGGATCCCTCCGCTGACTGCCCTCCGATGATATTGACTTTACCTCCGGTGCTCGCCGAGGAAGTACCCCCAACGACCGAAACCACTCCTCCAGCCAATGTTCCACTGCTGGCATCTCCCTCAAGCGTATGAACGTAAAATTTGCCTGGGGCCTCGCAAGTGACGCCGACGCCAACGCTATTGTCCCAATTTACCGACGTATCCACATCGAAAGAGCCAGCAACCTGAGTCCAAGCAGCAACGCATGAATTCAACCCGATTACTCGGGCCCCAGGAGGAAGTGGGCTATCCACTGAAGGACTTTGGCACCCGAAATATGGAACCCCGTTACGCTTTACAATGCCTTGATTCATAACGCCTCCAAGAGAACTTCGTGTCCACCCAGGAGGACAGGACTCCATGTACACCACGCTGCTGGCCGGGATAAGACTGCTTATTGCTGGGGACTGGCACATATATAGAACCACCGCAGATGTCATAGCATCACCTTGCGAAGTCCAACCCGAAGGACAAGAATGCATACCAATGATCGTATTAGGAGGTACAGAGCTGCCTGTTGCAACCGAGAGGTCCACTCCATTCATCTTGAACTTACCCGTCACATTCACGTCGCCGGCTACGTCTAAATGATATTGAGGACTCGTCGTCCCAATACCGACATTGCCAGCTTTGATAGTCATATAAGTATTCGCACTATCCCCCCAGGACTGTATATTCTGACCTGGATCCCGTTCCCACCAAACTTTTGTATCAATGCCCGGAGTTGTAAAGGCAGTATCAACACTCAACCCATTGTGCATTCGGGACGAGTACCAATCGCTTCCGGCGCTGGCGCGATAGGTCCACACACTTTCTGATAAATTGTTTGAGACCACATTTCCGCGAATTCGAAAGATGGCTTGGCGAGATCCCTGAGTAGCCGCCAAAGGGGTTTCAGCAAGAACGTCTAGCTTTGCCTCTGGAGCAAAACCGCCGATCGCCACCATCCCTTGACTCAATGAGTTTACAAAAAGAGTTGAGCCATCGATGGTCAACGGGCTGTAATGTGCAGCACCTCTGTTATAGGCTCCAATCAAGCCCCACTCATTGGTGGAATTATAGCCGAACTCAAGACCTTTACCACTTGCGGTCGCCTGTCCATAGTTGGCGCCACCTTGAACGCGAATCATTCCTCCTGCTGAGTCAATGGTTGTCTCAGGCGAAGAAGTTCCGACTCCGACCTTTCCCGTACTGCGATAAATACTTCCACTCGACTCCGTCCAAAGAGAATTCTTCACCTGCGCAGGCAATCGAGCTTCGTCCAGAGTCCCGCTCACAATGTTAGTAGCGTTTGTCGTGTCCGTCGTCGCAGATGTCGCAAGTCCTGTGACCTTTGCAACGGGAAGAGAAATATCCTGACACGCAAACTGATCCGTTAAAGAGGACCAAGCCATGGTCTGAGATGAGGTACAGGCTGCAACGTTAAATACAGAGGCTGTTCCTAAGTTATTTTTAAGCTCAGAAAGTTTGATAAAATGAGGCTGCCAACCACCGCCATTGATGAACTTCAAAAACTTTTGGTCATCGCCGACAACTGCCGTCGATACATTTACACCATTCAAACGAGAAACTGTCGGTCCAGGGAGAGTGCCCGACAAGTCGCCTCCAGTTAGTGACGTTGAAGCTTGAAAAGCCCCTGTGACTCGCGAATCATTTCCCTCAACAGATGTTCCTGCTGTGGTTCCGTAGCTGATCGTTAGCTGATTAGATCCATTAACGGACAATCCCGTAGAGAGTGCATTTTTTGCGAAGTTTTGAACGGTGGGGTCTGTCTCTGAACCAAGACCTGTATCCGTGGCACACTTCCAGCCGCCAGCACCCAAGTTGATCAAAGAATCGTACTTTAAAACCTCATTGTTTCCACAAGCAATATTATTGGGCTTATAATTAAAATATTTGGTGGCTGCATTCGTCAGCTTATCGACCGAGAGTGCTGAAATCATCGCGTCCGCGAATGTCCCGGTGGTGATTTTTGCTGCATCCAAATTGGGAATGTCGGTATTCACCAGTGACAGTTGCGTACTCGGGACTTTCCCCGAGGCATTCAACGTCGCTAAGCCGTTATTTTGTCCTTTTTGAATCGTGATACGAGAATCAACCGATGTATTAAAATCAGTAATATCTGCAGATTCTAAAACAACACTTCCGGTTTTACCGGCGACACTGGAAACGGATCCCCCTCCTCCAGAAACAGTCGCCCAAGTACCATCCCCGCGAAGGTAGGTTGTATTATTCGCAGTTCCTGTCGGAGAAATCGTTGCTAAGGTTCCTAAACCCAAATTGGCTCTGGCCGCCGCCGATGTCGCCGCGCCCGTTCCGCCATTTGCAAGAGCGACAACACCCGTCACATTTGTTGCGGTGGCGGCGTTACCGGTAATATTCACGCCCAGGGTCGTGCCAGCGCCATTTGAATTATTTAACAGAGCATCTAATTTTGTAAAACGTTGAAAAATGCTTTCTATATTATCTTGGGTTACTCCCTGAGCACTTTTAACATTGATAAAATCAACGTCGGTCTTACTATTAAGCATCTCTGAATTCACAGCAAACGCCACCGCTCGCATGTTAAAATCCGCAACGACATCATCCCCTTGAATGTTTGTGCGCAGACGTAAAATGCGGCGATCTAAGCTAGATGGCGTATATGTTTGATTGCTTGCAACTATGTTATTGTTTTCATCAACACACTTAAGGCCAGTGCGTGGTTTACTATTATCCATCACCTCAGTGATTGATAACACCGGAGATGGATTCTTTCCCGCCGGTGTCGTGCCTGTAGAATCACCGACGACAATGTTCAGATATCCATCAGTGATACTTTTGCTGGAATGCTCTTCTTCTCTCAGAACACAATTTGTGACTGGATCCAAAATCTGTAGTGTGACCGTCAAACCACTCGCTGTCGGCAAGGTGCCGTCTGGCTTCATGATCTTAGCCTGAAAGCTAATCCCCTTGTGCTGCGCTTGCGCGACACAAATTCCAAAAAGAATAAGATAGACAAAGATACATTGATAAACACGCGTCATAGTGTCGATCTTTTCGACGTCAGACTGTAGGAATATGATGATTCCCCTACAATATAGTTTTCATTTTGAAATCCGAGAAAATTATTTTTCACCTAAAGCCAGGACTAGACTAACCCATTAAATGTAGGAGGAAACTTTAAAACCTACAGCCTAAAACCGAGATATTCTATGCAACGAAAGGCAAACAAAAATGAAAAAGAGTTTACTCGCACTTCTACTCTTAGGTTTAACAAGCTGTACTCATCTGACTCCGAGCTATCCTGAACAGAGGGCGCCATCAAGCACTCCTTCCGATGCTGCCTTGCTTGAAGTTAAAGCCACTGAAGTCATCGTCTTTGATGACTACTTCGAACCAAATATCGGAAGTGGCCCTGTTTTCTATGCCATCTCAAAAAGCTCCTCTTTAGTTGCGATCTTTACCTGTACCGGAAAGAAAACACGATTTGGAAGCGACTACTTTAGAACCATTGCCACTTTAAAAGCAACAAAGCACTTCGAGTGGAAAGAGGCCGAAGAGATTTCCTTTGTTCATCTTGAGGGTGAAGGTCTCTGCAAAAGACAAATCGAAGATATTCGTGAGCAGTTAGTTAAAGGAAAGTCTGTAGAATTGAATATTCGAACTGGAAACATACGCTAGACGATTGATAATCCTTTGAAGGGGTTTGTATGAAAATCCACATAGCTTTGCTTTCTGTATTAGTGGCACTTCTCACCGGATGCTCTCTGGATGCATCCCTCATTGGCTCAAAAGAAGAGATTGTCGATAAAAACAATCGCGGCACCTATGACTTCATTTCAGGGGAAGTCGTCACCACCACTCATGGTCGTGCCGGTTATAAAGTAAGAGCGGTCTTTGGCGAGATCAGCGAAGAGACCGTAAGTAAGAATGGCAATGGTTGGAAGGTTGAGGGCGTCTTCTATGAATAACTCTAAAGGAAGCGCTCTGATTGGCGTCATGATCGCCGTCGGATTGGTTTCCGCCTTAAGTTTGATTATTCCTGAAATCACGGAAAATCAACTGCAACAGGTTAAGGTTTCGCGAGTTCGAGCTGTCTTCACGGCCGTGGAGCTTCGTTTGCGTTCTCAGCTTTCACATCCTTCGTCCTTTCAAGATTGCTCGACCAGCGGAGTTCAAACTTGTAAGGTCAAATCAAAAGTGATCTCCACATACCTGAAAATCCCTGTTCCTGGAACAGCTTGCTCCTCAGCGGCATCCGGTTGTGGCGTAGAGCTTATGCAATACAACAACACTCTTCCCGCGACAGCCTTAAGCTCTAGCAGCCCTTATTCTGGAGGAGCTATCAATAGCACAAGCAACTCTTTGGAATATTCCTTTATTCTGCGTTATACCGGCAAAGATCTTTCCATCAAAGATACTCTAGTTCGAATTCCTGTCTCTTATGATCTTCTTCAGCAGGACTTAACTGACTGTGCCCAGATCAACCCCAACACTCCCTATTTTGCGGGGTACGACTCCACAACGGGAAAACCCATTTGTCGAAGCCTTAAGTCCGATTGCAGTCCTGGTCAGTTTCTAACATCAGTGGATTCTGGAACTCTCAATCAATCTTGCGTAAGTATTTCCAGCGCTCCTGTTAGCTGCGGAGATGACAATCAATTTGTAGGTGACTTCCGTTGGAACTCCAATAACACTTTTTCTTCCACATGCTATCCAAGAAAAAATCCATTTGGTGTCTTTCCAAAAGCAGCACCGCCTCCACTTCTTCCACCTATCGCAAAGCCAAGTCCGGTGCCCCCTGTAATGCCAGCGGGTCCAGCTGCGCCGCCCACACCCAGCGGATGTGTCGCTCAGACAATCAGATTCAAATGCCCCGAATTTGATAGTGGAGGCGAAGTCGCCCCACATCAGGTTCTAAATTCAAGTATGTATCAGTATACAACGACGGCAACGATAACACCTATCCACGACCTAGAAATCACTGTCACCAATGACTCTCCAGGAGCAAAACAACGTTGGCTCATAAATGCAGGACTTATCGGCTGCGAGGGACCCCTTACCCCCGGCGCCTATGTTCCCAAATTACGTTACCCCGCTTCTGACCCTAGCTATGTCCCTCAGTATTGCGCTATGACTGCCCTGGCGGTTGCCACATGTCAAAATGACGGAACTTGGACTGTAAGTTGTCAGGTTGGATGTCTCACAACAGGCGCACCAACGGGTGCAGGCGGCTAGAGTGAAAAACAACATCTCAGGCTTCACCATCATTGAATCACTCGTAGCAATTCTCCTTCTTGGCGTCGTGACCCTTGCCGCCACAGGACTATTTAATTACTACTATATATCGAGCAGTAAGAAGTCCCGAGCCATGAGTGTGGCATTTGAAATTGAAGGTGCTATTCTTAGTGCGGCTCAGGATATCAATTTTATGAGACCCATGGCGGCCGGGCTTCTCGCAGGAACACCGCCTTCTCAATTTACAATTAAGGATTCTCAAGGTGTGGTTCTAGCAAAAAAGGGAAGCCCCACTCTTTTCACGGACACAAAAAAAACTTGCCTCCCCAATGAAACATGCCACTTGCAAACCAGTATTGATATTAAATGTTTTCCTGCGACACCGTACCCCGACTGCCGCTTGGCTTATCAAATTCAATTTTTAACGCAAACACAAGAACAGGTGCAAACTCAAAGCCTGGGGGCCCCAACTCTCCCCTTCAAAGACGAAGACTATTATGTGATTTTGGCCTACGATATCTTTTCACAGGACAAAACCAACAACTGCAATGATGACGGAAGCAAATTCCTTTTAACAGGATTCAATAAAAACACCGGCTCCCTGCTGTGCGCTTCCACGCCGACTACAAGCTGCCCTCCGGGACAACTTCCTATCGGCATGTCCTTTGTCCCTCATCCCTCTGGAGGCGGCTCCCTGCAAATGAAGTGTGTCGATACTAGACGGGCCACCTGCCCGACAAACTATGTCTTAAACAGTTTTACTCCGCAGTCCATGGACAGCCGCGTGGCTTCGCCAAACCCGGAATGTGTCTTTGCGACAGTTGATCAAACTCCTTGGGAGGCTCCTCTCACTGGCGCTCCCCCTATTCCTCCAACACCTGTTTGCACAAAGTACTATAACACTTCAACCCCGTCTTGCAGTGTCTCCTGGCAAGACATACCCGTAACCTGTGGAACCTGCAGTTGTAACTGCCGAGGCGGCGAATGCTCAGGATCGCCCCCGGTTTGCACACCCGTGACCTGCGACACTTGCGGAGGAGAAGGCACTTTATATCCCGTTCATGGCTCCTGCAGTCCTGTCGGTAGTGGACAGTCTGCTTCGGCAACGGTCTCGATCCCTGGGCAACCTTCATGCAGATGCGGAGGTTCGCCTTCAACGATTCCCACAAGTGTTACTCTGAATGGCGTATGCAACTTAACTGAACCCAAAAAAGTAACCGGTACCATCCAATGACATCGGCAAAAAAAGACTTCACATCACAAAGAGGCTTTTCTTTAGTTTCAGCTCTGGTTGGTATCGGGGTTTCTGCCATCGTCATGTTAGTCACATCGGTGGCGATCTTTAATCTTTCTGAATCCAAAAGAAAAATGGATCTTCAATCACAACTTGATTTATTTCATCTTCAGTCTTTACAGATCCTAGGAAATCAGGAAATTCTGCAAATACTTTTTTATAACGGCAATCCTCAGCTGGAATTGTGCTTTCAGCGCAAAGGAAGTAACTGCAACAGTCTAAATAAATCCACCATCCAGCCCAAGGACCCTTCCGATAAATATGGTCTTAATAAGCTTGAACCCATTCATCCACGCAAAGGATTTTCCTGTACAAACCCAAACTCGGAATGCGTCTTTCAAAGAAAAGCCGAGATGACGGTTTTCTGCTCTTCCAGCGATTTTTGTGAAAAGGTTATTATCAATGTTGATACTCAATTTGTCGGTCCCAAAAATCCAAATGGCGTAAGAAATCACCACACAGAACTTGTTTATGCCGCTCGCTCAGACCAACAAAGACACATCGTTGATTTTTCATGCTCTTCCACAGGGGTCTTTATCTCTGGAATCGACTTTAAAGGACTGATCGCAAAATGTGATCCGCTACCGAATAGCAACCTAAGTTGTTCTGGCTCCATGCCTCTGGTTGGCGTGGGTCCCCTCGCGCCCACGGGATGCTTCCCTAACCCCGTGAGTGCGGGATGCGGGAGCACCGGTCTGGCTCGCACCGGTCTTTACTCCGGAGCTGAGGGTTGCACCGTAACCGCAAACTAAACGGCGAAAGAGTGAATATATAGTTGGCCTTGGATTTGAACATCCGATAGGATCTTCAAATCGAGGAGAATTATATGCGCTTTGCGACCTTCTTAGTGACTATTTTGGGCCTTTTCACGTCCCTTCAAGGGCACTCTGCTGAAAGAACCTTCCGTGTCTTTGAATCCAAACGCATTACTCCCTTGGTGGACCGCTTTTATGGACAAGACGGCAACGCCTTTGGAACTGTCTTTTGCAACCCTCAAGCGGCCCAAGTCATGTTCGTCGACAGTCGCGTGGGTGATCTTGATGGAAAGACCTTTTATTTTGAATCCGTAGAGGCCTGCGATAAAGGGCGAACCCAAGCCCGTCAGCTTTCCCAAAAGTGCGTGGTCGAGTTGGTTCTTGATCAAGAGACCCAAGGGGCGCAAGTTCGTTTAAGTCAATGTCTGGGAAATTAAATATGACTTCCGCAGCCATCCATTCGGAAGAAGCTCTTCAGCACGTCGACCTCAAGCGAGATGTCACAAAACATCTTAAGCGAGGGCACCGCTGGATCTTCGCTAATTGTTTCGATGAGGCTCGCACCGGAAAATCAGGAATTCGTCTTCTTAAATTTAAAGGAGAGCCCTTAGCACTGGGCATTTGGCAAGCGGATACTCAATTGCGTTTTCGCGTTCTTCTTCTGACGGAAGAACCTATTTTTAGACGCAACAACATTGAACGCACACTTGAACTATATTTCGATTCTCAATGGCGTAAGGCTCTTGAAATACGTAAAACATTCGATCTTTCAATTACCAACTCATTTCGCCTTATCAATGGCGAAGGGGATGGTCTACCAGGTTTGATTGTTGATATCTACAATGACACCGCCGTCATCAAACACGACCACCCTATTATGGAAAAAGTTTGGAACGCCAAAGCCATTGCTGAGAAAATTCAAGCCGCCTACCCCCATATAAAATGCGTCTATCTGAAACGTCGCAACGATGAATCCGAAAAAGGCGTTAATATCGTGGGAACTTTAGCCCCCGAGGTCCAATTCCTAGAAAATGGCGTTCTTTTTGCGTCAAACATTCGCGACGCCGCAAAAACTGGTTTCTTTCTAGATCAAAGAGACAATCGAAAAATTATTCAGCATTTCTCCTCTGGAAAAACAGTGCTTAACCTATTTAGCTACACAGGCGGATTTTCTCTTTTTGCAGCTAAAGGTGGGGCCAAAGAAGTCACCAGTGTCGATATTGCCAAGGTCGCGATCGAAGCTGTCGAAAGAAATTTTAAGATCAACAATCTTCCTACAACTCACCACGATGTTGCTGCGGATGCCTTTGATTATCTTGAAAAACAAATTCTTGAAAAAAAGAGATACGACCTGGTAATCACGGATCCCCCAAGCTTTGCTCCCAATGAAAAGTCCGTCGAACAGGCTAAAGCCGCCTATACCAAGGTTTTTTCGAACTCCATAAAACTTGTAAACTCTGAGGGCCTATTTGCTGCCAGTTCCTGCTCCAGCCATATTTCTTCACAAGAATTCATGGAGATTTGCCAAGAATCTTTTTCTCGGGCTCGCAAACGGGCGACACTGGTCTATTTCGGAGCGCAACCCGTCGATCATCCCTATCCACTGGCTATGGAAGAACTGCGCTACTTAAAATTTGCTCTTTTCCGTTTGGATTAATCACTCCATGAACTCAACAGAAGTTAAAATCACCGACACTGTCCTTGGTACTGGCAAAGAAGCCCTTAAGGGCGCTTTGTGTTTCATACAATACGAAGGCTTTCTTGAAGACGGAACTAAGTTTGATTCCTCTTTCAATCACGGGCGCCCTTTTGAGTTTGTGGTGGGTTCAAAGAAGGTGATCGTAGGACTAAGCCAAGGAGTTATGGGCATGAAGGAAGGTGGTAAACGCACCCTCTTTGTTCCTTCTGACCTGGCTTACGGCGAGCGCCAGATCGGACAACACATCAAACCTCACTCCAATTTGATCTTTCACATAGAAATGCTGGAAGTTCGCCCTCGAGAATAAAAGTAGATACGGATAGAACCCCTGATTTCTTGTTATTTTACCAGGGACCTTTACGGCGGGATTTTTCTATCTTATCCTGACTTCGGATTGATTATCTTGCTCCGCTGAACTTCCAACTTCGTGTTGGGTTTCTCCAGAGATCTTGATAGCCAATCTGTTATCCCCGTTGAACTTGGTGGTCCCTGAACTTAATTGATCAGCCCACTGAATTTCCTCGGGGATTTCTTTTTATCTCTTAACAGCGAAGACACCCCAATATCAATGGAGTTGTCCTCGCTTGATCTTTCTAGTTCAATGCCATTGCCGCAGAGCTGATTGCCTTACGAGTGCTTTCGATTTCTTTAATCACACGGTCAGCCTCTGAATCAGAGAGACTGTTGACGATCTGTCCGATATTTCCAGCATTGGCCATCAATGATCCAACAACCAAAGCTCCGGATTGGCGCTGTGTAAATCCATAAACTGCGATCGCAGCCCCTGCAACCTGAGTCAGCTGCGCTGCGAGTTTACCTTTCGATGCCGCCGAATCTTTATCTGAATAGTTGATCAATGTTTGCTCGACTGATTTCAACGAACCCTCTAGGTTCTTAAGCAAAGAGAGTGTCGCCTCGTCCTTCGTCACAGAAAGCGCTCCTTGAACCTCCGCCTCAGCCTGAGTCAACGCGCCCTTAAGATCATTAACATCAAGCGTGGGTTTCACAGCTTCTCCCGTCACGCTCAATCCTACCGAAGCTGCCGTACTTAAGAAGGCGGCATAACCCATAATGACTCCCGTAAATGCAGAATCAAGACCGACCTTGCGCATCTTAAGCATACCCATTACAGAAAGTCCCAATCCAATCGCAGCACCTGTGACCGCAGTGCCATTCAATAGATGTCCTTTGCTATCTCTGTTCTTTATGCTCTCCTGAGCCGTCAGCAAAGCACGATCAAGTGCAATAAGGTCTTTCTTAACAGACAAAATATTCTGTTGCGCACCTCGAATCTGCTCATCACCGATGCCTGCAGTTCTGTCTACACGCGCTAGCGCTACGTTTTGCAAACTTAAAATTCCCGCTAAAGTTAAAGACATTAGTTTGATTGACATAAAGTTCTCTCTTTCTTTTTTAAACTAAAAAGCAAGAGCAGTGCCAGGCACAAAACTGGTTTATTCCTCAACTGAGAGATCTTTCAAAAGAAAGAGTTCGTTATTTGGTAGACAATCCCACCCTCTGTCTGTCATGTCTCCCAAATACCAGAAAACTTTCAATAAATCTGACAAGTTAAAGCTTGCGATCCCGCATGTCCACAATGTCCAGTGCCGCCGAGAGGCGCGCAAAAAAAAGTTCGACACGAAAAAGGATTTCTCCTCCAAATAAACAAAGATACGCTCAGGCATACTCCTCGCTTCTATAGCATTCAATAATAGCCGCAGAGTTTCGGCTTCGGAGAAAATCTGAAGTCCCTGAACGATACCACCCCTTAACTCTCGGGATCATAAAGACAAAAAAGAGGAGAATTTATGAAAACGAAGTCTATTTCTATGTTAATGGCCGGTATCGTCACAGTATCCGGTGTTGCCGCCCCCACTTTGTCCATGGCACAAAGCCCATCGATCAGTGTCGTCTCAACAAGTCGCGAAGAAGATAAGATCATGCTGGCGACCAAAATCGCAGAAAATCTTTTCTTTATCCAACAACAAAAAGCAACTGTATTGGCAGCTGAAGAACATCTCAGCCGCACGGGAGATCCCACGTCACTAGGAACTCTTAATAAGGTGAATCTTTATACAGCCATCGCTTCTGCCGCGGGCACAGCCTACATGGGCTATCGAGCATACAAAAGTAAAGACATCAGAACACTTTTCTGGGGTCTCGGAGCTGCTGTTTCAGGAGCTGTCAGTATTTCCAAGGGAATTGAAGCTTATATCGGTAACGTCACCGATGAAAACATGAAGGCCGCCCAACGCGAAGAATTGAATGATGCCATCGCGAAATCAAAAGAGGTTCTTACCAAACTTGAGTCTGAAAACAAACAACGTCTGGATGCCTTCCGTCGAATTGATTCAAATATCGATCAAAAAATTCAAGCTTTATTGAAAAGTGAAAACTTCCGTATCGAGCGAATCAACTCCGTTGCTCGCGATTTGGGAGAGGCCAGAAGCAACCTGTCTTCCAAAGAAGTGGATCTGGGTTTGTCAGGACTCTTTGCTGCGGGCTCTACGCTATCTTTAGTCAAGAGCGCTTTAAGCGTCAACAAAGTGGGCGGCGCTAGTGAGCTCTCTCCTAAAGCCAAAATGACAATGACTGCTATTAACGGCGCTATCTTGGCCGGCTTGAGCTATCTGACTTACAAGAACTTTCAAGATCGCCAAGAGATCATTCAGAAAATTGATGTTCTCCAGGAGAACCTCAGTACTCTAGAGCGTGAATACAAACAGTCCATCATCAACAATTTATCACAGTTGTAAGATCAATGAAACTCAGACTCTTGATTTTAACATTTGCAGCTCTCATTCCCCTGGCCGCCAGTGCCGGGGGCGGGAGCTGCTCCAGTGTCTTCTCCACAAGTTCACAACAGACCTTGCGTGAAGACCTGGAACCGTTCTTTCAAGAGGCCCGCAGAAAATCAGCAGAAAAGATTCTTACAGACATTGAACGCCGTCTAAGCAAAAATAATGAAATCGACCAAGTTACGATCTCCAAAGTGGCGGGCCGATTCTACGAGAGCATTCAAGATCCTCTCTATCGCCGAGTCATCTCAAACTTTTCCAGTAAAAAAAATGCGGAACAAATTAAACTGACTGAAGAATTTGCATCAGCGTTGACAAAAGCACTGAAAGACTCTGGAGTAACCGTAACCTCGGAAATGACCTGGCGTTTGCGATACATTCAAAATCGCGCCCCTCTTGGTTGGCTTAGATTCATGGCCATTCATGCGGCCATCAACTTTTCAGTCCACCACATGACGGGGAATCTATTCATGATGCCGGTCTACCTGCCGCGCATCGCGAATCCAACATTTCTTCAAAAAACATCTCGTTTTGAACAAGGTGCTTTGTTCGCAGAAAAAGTTCTGCAGTCAGGTCTTGCCTTGTATGTCACCACCAGTCTCGCGTGGATCCTTAGCAATGATGAACGACGAGCTGAAGCCTTCGAGCCGATCTTTCAGGCCTTCGAAGAATTTAAAAAACAAGAGAGCGAACAACAAATTGATGTTTCACAACGATTGGCCTCAAAGCTTTCACCTGAGCAATTGGCCAAGGACTCCCAGGATCTTCTTAATCAAGCCGACAAGCTCCTCGCGGAACTTGAGAAAAATTAGGAGAAATATTTATGAAATCGATACTCCTTTTTATTATAACAACCCTAATGAGTCTAGTGACCTTCGCGAACGACCTCACTCCGAATGTCAAAGCCGAGGGAAATCTTTATCAATACAATAGAGAGTCCGAACAGTTCGACATCGACCTGCAAACTCCCTGTAAGGTTATCGCCAAGAACTTCACAGTCTCTCAGGACTCTATCTATTTTGAGTTCCAGATCCTTGGACTCCCCAGATCACTGGATCGATATTCTATCGGCTCTATGAGAGGCTCTGCCATCCCTCAAAGAACTTTCAGCGCCAAACAAACCATCGTAGGAGGCTCAAAGAATCTTATTGTTAAGACGAGCTTCCATTTTTACGGAACACCTGACCGAGTCCTGCAAAAACCACGATTATTTTCAGTTGCAGTCACAAGCTACAGTGCGATTAAGGGTGTTTTTACGGGAGACCCTGTCGCCTGGGGCTACCTCTGTCAAACAACCAGCCATATCTTTGAATAAAAAAAACCATGGCCTTTTGACCATGGCTTTGCTTTAGAGAAACACAAAGAAAGATGCTACAAAGCAGTCCCAATTACTTTAATGACGATCGACTTCCACCACACCGTACGCTGTTTTTCCGTCAGCAGGCGCGATTCCTTTTTGTACTCTTCATATAAGTTATTGATCCTTCTATTAAAGCCTTTTCCATAGATCATCGTGCTGTTCTCGATATCATGGAAGAAGCTTCTTAGATTCATGTTCACCGAACCCATTAAAACAAAATCATCATCCACGATGATCAGTTTAGAGTGCAAAATCTTCCCTTTGGTGGTGTATTCATAAACCTTGATCTTTTTATAGATCTTATTAATTGATTTTTTATTTACGTCACTAAGAATGATGTCCGCAGTATCCCCTTTGAGATCCAGACGAGTAATAAGCTCAATATTCACTCCTCTGTCCGCAGCTCTTTCAATGGCCGAGAGCATCGTATCTGTGATATTGAAATAAGGAGTCGAAATCTTGATAGATCTTTCGGCAGAATCAAAGAGCTTCACATAAGTTCTTTCCAAAAGCATGTCGTCCTTAAAAGGAACTGACACAAGAGATCTTAGATAGATTTCGTTGTCCTGCAAATTCAGATATTCGGAATTCAAAGGCATTCCAGTTTCAATCACCACCGAGAAAGGCCTAATAAAGAACTTTTCGTAATCGGCATGGAAGACAGCGAAGAACTGCCCCATAAAACGATGAATCAGGCTTCGTGAAACAAAGAGAGTTTCAAAATCCTCCCAGCGCGCCCAGGCCTCATCCCCTTTGTCGCCATACTTCACAACCGTCGTGTTTGAGATATAGTTTGAGACCGGTTGATCAAAGATAAATCCATCGTGAATATTACGTCCTCCAAGAATCACGGCATTGGCCGAATCTTGCGAAGCCGAATAGGTCATAAAGAATTTAATATGATTTGTGCGATGGAAGCTATTCAACCAATCTTTAAGACCTTTTCCCTCAGGTTTGTACTTATAGAAAAGAAGCTTCACGTTAGGATACTTCGCCTGAAAATCAAAAAGCATCTGACGGTCTTTTCCTAATGAAATCACATCAGAAACGGCGATACGAATGAAGACTCCCCGATCTGCATGGTATTTCAGGGCTTGCATCAGCACCTGGCCACTGAAGTCCGCACGGAATACCAGATAGCTAATGAGAATGGCATCCAGTTTAGGTGCTCTTGAAAAATCCAGAGGCTCCAGCGGATTGCCTTTTTTGATATACGCATCACTAAGGTCTTTTCCAATGAGCATTCTTACTTTGGCATTCAGACCCTCTTTGGGATCTTCGAGAGTCTTATACTGATCAATTCCAATCGGACAAGTGGTCTGCTTGTGTTGCGCATCCAGGAAGAATTTCACAGTCCCACTTTGCCCTGCCGTTTGTGGCAAAAAGCAGATCTCGCCTTTTTTTTCGGGACTAAACAGCTTAGCCAACTCCGCTTGCTCTGGGATGAGATCAAATCCGTAATTGAGATGATTTTTATCCTTACCAAATTTCACCGTGCAACGAGTTTCCGGATCATTGATTTGCAAAAGAGGCTTCGGGGCCCCATCAAACTTAGAGTCATACCATCTAAACGTGTAAGAGCTTCCCGCCGTCACCTTGGTCGTCTTAATCCAGCCATGAACTTTGATATCTTTATCGCAGCTCACCTCTGTCGTAAGTTCATTGAACTCTCTATCTTCAAGAGGCTGACCTCGGAACGCAAGTTTCTTAAGATCCCAACTCAACACGTAGTTCGTCATTTGCAGAAAGACGGCGTGAGCCGTGCTCGTTGAAAGGGAAATACGACGAATAGGTTTTCCCTGATAAAGCGGAAACTCTTCCAGATCATGTACGATCACTTCATCGTGATGCTGACGCCAAGGTTGATCAAACCAGACCTCCAAAGCTTGAGGTTCAGAAAACCGATTGTGCGATTTTGACTGTTGTTTGTAGTCGACGATTTTGGAGTTCAAAGAGCTGACCTGCTTTTGCATCTTGGCTTCTTCATCCCGAAGCTGATCCAATTCTATGCTGTGCAACTCACCGCCGCTGTTTCTTTCTTTAAGGTCTCTTTTATGGGAAAGCTCTTTGAGCTGTAATTCCAAGAAATCTTTTTGCACTTCCGTGGCATAAAGCTTTTCTAGAACTTCCTGATCAGGGCTTTTAGAAATTCCCCGCTGTTGAGAAGTGTTCGTGCATCCTAGAGCAAGCAAACAACCAAATAAAAGCCATCTCGTCATCGAAGTGCCTCCCAAACCAGTCCTTCAAGTATAACCGAGGCCTTCTCGTGAACATAGGAAATTGGCACTTAGCAAAGCCTCAGGACCTTAGATCAGTAGTGATGACGATCATCTAATGCGAATAGCTATCTAGAATAGCCTTGCCCGATTGGAACAATAAAATGATACTTCGTTTAGACCAGCCCCCTCGAGAGAAAGGCGAATACAATGTTATCCATTCTGCTAACAACCCTCCAGTTGATAACCCTTCCTTCCTCCGCCCTCGCCTCTTCGCAGTGGCTGGTTCGGGCTTCCGACAAAGCCCTGTTGCAAAATATTTCTGGCTGCCAGTCCTCAGTTCTTAATCCTCACCTTGGCGGAGACATTTTCAAACTTCAATGTCATGATCCTGTTTCGCTTTCCGGGCTTAGTCCCGTCGCCAATGTACACTTTGAAGAAGAAAGCTCCTGGGGAATCTTTACCCCGCTAAATTTGAACTTCATCGGAACTTCGGATCCCCTGGTCGGCGATCAGTGGGCCTTAGAACAAATCAATATTGAATCTTTCTGGGATAAGCAAAGTCGCGGCAGCACTCAGACGAGAGTTGCCATCATTGATACCGGTGTTGATTACGAACACGAGGATCTGCACACTCAAATTGCAGTCAATACAAATGAGATCCCCGGAAATAACATTGATGACGATAACAATGGGTATGTTGATGACGTCTTCGGATGGAACGCCTATGAAAACACCGGCAATGCCATGGACTTCCATCACCACGGCACTCATATTGCCGGAATCATTGCCGCTAAACCCAACAACGACATTGGCGTCGCGGGAATGAACTGGAATATTTCCCTAATACCTATTCGCTTTATCGGTTCAAATGGAGGCGGCAGTACCGAAGCAGCCATTCGTGCCTTTGACTATGCGGCTGCACGCGGAGCGCAGATTATAAACGCGAGTTGGGGCGGACGCAGCAACAGTGCCCTTCTTAAAGAGACCATCGCACGTTGCCGCGATAAAGGCATTCTTCTGATTGCAGCCGCAGGCAATGAGGCCGTTGATAACGACCTGACTCCAACTTATCCAGCCGGTTTCGAACTCGATAATATCATCTCAGTTGCGGCCGTGGATCTGCATGGAGATCTTTCTACTTTCTCTAATTGGGGAAAAAAGACCGTCCATATTGCAGCTCCCGGGGAGTCTATTCTTAGCACCATCACCGGAAAAAAATACGGATACTCCAGCGGAACCTCCATGGCGACGCCGCACATAACTGGTGCCGCAGCCCTTATCTGGTCGCAAAATCCTTCATGGACCTACAAGGAAGTACGCGATGCCCTTCTACAAAACTGCATCCCCACCCCGGAACTCAAAGATGCGGTTCAGTGTGGAGGCTTTTTTCAGTTTCGTAATTAGATTGAGAGAGCATATTCGGTAAAATCGGCTCTTCCCACTTAACCAGATAAGGCGATGAGTCAAAAAAGATAAGCATAAGTCCTC
>NZ_JBLJBT010000003.1:0-42155 GCF_047637665.1 Bdellovibrio sp.
ATCGCAAAGTCCACTTTGTTGTTGCCCAACATCTGAACTGTCGGAGTTCCCGATCCCCCTTCAATAATGTTCACATCAAGGCCGTGCTTTTTGTAATAACCCTCAAGAGCTGCGGCATAAAAACCTCCAAACTCAGGCTCGGCTTTCCAGTTTAATGCTAAAGTCAGGGGCTTTGAAAAAGCGCTCGCGGAAAGAAAAAATACAAACACAAAGAGACTGGTCTTCATTGGTTACTCCTAAGAGAGTGAGGCGAAAGGACGCCGAGAAAGAATGGTTTTGTTAACAAGAGCAAGAGTCGCTATGAAGGCGAGCCCCATAAAAGATAATAATAGCAAAGCGCCAAAGACAATGTCCACTCGCTGTTGAGTGCGGGCCGAGTCAATCATCGCCCCCAGTCCGCCGCCGCCCACGAATTCTCCGGCAATAGCTCCAATAATGGCAAGCCCGGCAGAAACCTTGATGCCCGAATAGATATGCGAATAGGCCTGGGGAATTTTAAGCTTTAAGAGGGTTTGTAAACGCGAGGCCTGATAAAGTAGGAATAAATCTTTTTGAGACTCACTGGTGTTTTCTAAACCCATCAAAGTATTGGCTATGATCGGAAAGACCGAGACAATAAAACTTGAAGCGATCACCGTGGGGCTGCCAAAACCAAAATAAATCACAAGCAAGGGCGCAATCGCAATAATTGGGACCGTTTGAAAGAATATCGCAAAAGGAAGGATGGCTTTCTTCATGAGGTCAGAAAGAGAAAAAACAAAAGCGACCAGGCTGCCTAAGACAATGCTTAAACCAAGGCCGGCTAAGACATTCAAAAGTGTTTCAAAAAATGCCTGACGAAATTCCTCATGAAACTCCCCGAGGGTCTTAAATACAGCACTCGGAGATGGCAGAAGACTCTCACTAATAAACCCCTGACGCACCAGAAGCTCCACCAGGACCGTAAGAATCAGAAAACTAAGAAAAGACGGCAGATAACGTTTCATTCGCGAAGTCTTTCTGAAAGCAGTCTGACGATGCGATTCAAGACTTCCGACGTGCGCAAGTCTTCCGTGCGCTCTGAGGGAAGTTCCACCTTGTAATCTAAGACAAGCTTCGCACCTTCGCCTTTGAGCATAAGGATTCTTTCTGAAAGATAAGTTGATTCAAACAAAGAGTGTGTCACAAAAAGAATCGTCATCCGTTCGCTTTGCCATAACTGGTGCAGTTGGTTTTGCATTTCAAAACGAGTGTTTTCGTCCAGCGCGGCAAAAGGCTCATCCATTAATAAAAGCCGAGGCGAACTGACGAGGGCTCGCGCTAAAGACACCCGCATTTTCATTCCGCCAGAAAGTTCGTGAGGAAAGAGCGACGCCGACTCTGCGAGCTTCACCTTTCTTAGGCAGTCCATAATGCGGGTGTGTTTTTCATCTGAAACTTGCCTAAGATTCTCGATAAGTTCAAATGGAAGAGCGACATTTTCATAAACCGTTCGCCAAGCTAAAAGATTCGGCTCTTGAAAAACAAAACTGAATGAAGCGGGGGCTTGGGAAGAAAGATGCAACTCCCCTTGAGTTGAAGATTCCAATCCTGCAATCAGTCTAAGCAGTGTGGATTTGCCACAGCCCGAGGGGCCGACGATAGACACGAAAGAGCCAGGCTCAATATTCAGGTTCAGCCCTTGAATCACATCCCTTTTAGGGAAGCTTTTGGAGAGATTCTGAATACGGATACCCAGCGCTTCTTTCACGCATTAAGTCCTGTGGGGTTTTTGAGGGGGTATAATAAACGAATGTGAGAAAAAGCGTTTTATCATTTTGAGACACTCTTTTGGGAAACCAGTAAATTCTCTCTATAACCATGAAGATAGGGCTATTTCTGTATCAAGACAAGAATTGATCACTACTTCTTTGACACCTGTAAGGCCCGTTGTCGCTGAAGAGTCCTGAGCTCGAAATGGCGGGGGGCCTGGTTGGCACTCGGCTTGCTTTAGAAGAGAGTATCTGCAAGGAGTGATTTATGAAAAAGCAAGTACTAGCAACAGTCATCGCCATGATTCCTGCTCTGGGATTTGCGAAAGTTTCAGACTTTAATGATCTTATTACTGAGAATGTTAAGGTACAAAATGAGCTTCACTCCACAGTGAAACATAACGTGGAAGAAGCCCGAGAAGGTGTGGCCGCGGCTGATGTTCGTGAGCGCATCGTTGTCGTTGAAAACTCAGGCGTCTCTTATAATGCGCCTACAAAGAAGGATCTTTTGGCCTTTAAAAAGGAAAAAAGAAGCCACCGCGCCTCAGAAGAGAAGCAGTTTGAACGCCTTGCTAATGAAATCAATTCATTGGAAGAGTAGTTTAAAGAATCAGCTTTCTTAATTCTTGCTGAGAATAAACATAATCCGCATAAACCATGGTGTTGGTGATATTTCGATGTCCCAACGCCACTTGGACCAGCCTTAAATCCTTTGTCTTCCTATACAGCTCGATCGCAAAAGTATGTCTTAAGGCATGGAACTTCTTTGGAACGGGGCGATACATTTCCCATATCTGATAGAGCCGATGATAGCTAATGGGGAACACCTTGGTTCCTCCTTGGGCTTCAGCAAAACGATGAAGTCGGGAGAAGATCTCAGAGTGAATGGGGATTTCCCGGTCATTAGAGCCCTTGAGACCCCTGATAAAGATGCTTTCGTCGTACGTATTTAGATCGCTGCGTTGAATGTTTAAAACCTCTTGAGCCCGGGCGCCAGTTCGCAAAGCCACCCAAATCATTAAACAGTTGCGTGGATCTTTATCTTGAAAATCTGTGAGAATTTTTCGCAAACGTTCTGTTTCGGGTGGGAGTAAATATTTGTTCTTGTTGAGTTGATACCGAGGTGCCGTGGACATATCTCATCATTGAAAAGTCTAGGTGGGTTTGACAAGATCATTTCATCGACTCACTGCGTCCAATCTTGTGATATGTAAAAATATTTAGTTTAGATGCAGTGCGTATAGTGATGCTGCGATGCGGCGACCAATCGTCCTCAAAATATCTCATATAAAATATCTAATAAAATCATATATTTAACACTAAAACTTATAACTATAAGCTTTAGGAGAATTTGAAAAAGGGGGTGTAGGGCTATGCCTTTCGCAATTCTTTTGTGGTTTCAAATACTTAGATTGACACCTCAAAAGAGGATCTGTGAGTATATCTGTATTATACAACGCTTTATATTGCATATAACAATATAAATATTGTGAAAAACAACAGTCCGGAGGGGCTTGATGGAAAAAGACAGTCTAGACCAGACTCTTCAAGGTTTTGAAAAAGGGAGCTTTGACGAGGGGTTTATTGAGGGGGATTTAGGGCCCCGATCAAAGACGTCTTTAAGGATGCATTATGAGGCTCAGGTTTCGGTCATCCAAAAGCAGCTTGGAAATTTAGAGGAAATTCGCGGGGAATTAGGCCTTTCTCAGCGCAAAATGGCCCAACTTCTTTTGGTCGACCCCTCAAGTTGGACTCGATGGACAAAACAAGGCGATGAAGCTCCCCCTCATATTTGGAGGGCCTTGCAATGGTATTTAGCTCTTCGCGAGAAGATTCCAGGACTTACGCCCCAATATTTCATCAGCACGCATCCCCAGGTTTTGCATCAAAAGGCTCTTCAAGAGCTCGAGATGGAGCGCCAGCAGCGCACGGAAAGCATGGAAAATCTGTCGTCCCAACTGCAGTCTCAGTTGCAGGTTTTATCCACGGAGCGAACGGAGCTTTATGGTGAAATTGGGCAACTCAAAAAAGACCTGAATTTTCACAAGAAGATGAGTATAGTCATCCTTCTCACTAGTATTTTTTGGGCCCTTGCGGTGCTCTGGTTTTGGAAAGGTCTATGATTAAGCACGACTCAATTCGCCTTTTAGCGACACAAAAGATTTCAGAAGCTATTCAAAAGATGGGACAAAACCTCTCCGAAGAAGAGATCTACAAGGCGCTTGTTGAACCTCCTCAATCTGAAATGGGAGACCTGGCTTTTGGTTGCTTCACTTTGGCTAAGGCTCTAAAAAAAGGCCCGCCTCAGATTGCAGCAGAGATTGCACAGAATTTCCCGGCCGACGCAAATATTGAAAAGATTCAGGCGGCGGGACCCTATTTGAACCTCACTTTTTCCTCCGCCTGCCACGGGAATAAAATTATCGACACGATTTTAGATGGAAGCTTTTTTAAGAAGCAGCTTGTCGAAAAATCACCACGCACGATGATTGAGTATTCTCAGCCGAACACTCACAAAGAGCTGCATGTAGGACACATGAGAAATCTTTGTCTGGGTGACGCGATTGTGCGCATGCTTCGTTACAGTGGACGAGACATTGTTTCCTCCACCTTCCCCGGTGATATGGGAACACACGTCGCTAAATGTCTTTGGTATATGAAAAAACACAATCAAGAACCTATTCCCGCGGTGGGAAAAGGGGAGTGGTTGGGACGTATGTACTCTAAGGCAAACCTTCTATTGGAAGATCAAGTAGGAACTTCTTATGAGGATATTAATAGACAAGAACTGACCGAGATTCTTCGTCAGTTGGAATCTAAATCAGGCCCCTACTTTGATCTCTGGAAAGAAACTCGCGAATGGTCCATTGAGCTCATGAAGAAGGTTTATGCCTGGGCTGATGTTCATTTTGATGAATGGTATTTTGAGTCAGAGATGGATTCTCCTTCGGCGCAATGGGTGAAAGACCTCTACGAACAAGGGAAACTGCAAAAATCAGAGGGTGCTATCGGCTACAATTTGGAATCGGAGAATCTTGGTTTCTGTATGCTTTTGAAGTCTGACGGAACCGGGCTTTATGCGACCAAAGATTTGCTTTTAGCAAAACATAAGTTCGAAGACGTTCACATCGAAAAGAGTGTTTATGTCGTCGACATGCGCCAGGCATTGCATTTTAAACAAGTCTTTCGAGTCCTGGATATTCTTGGTTTTGAACAGGCCAAAAACTGTTTTCATCTCCAGTATAATTATGTGGAGCTTCCAGATGGCGCTATGAGTTCGCGCAAAGGAAATATCGTTCCTTTGACAGAGCTGGTTCATCGCATGGAAGATCATGTTAAAACGACCTATTTAAGTCGCTATCAAAATGAGTGGTCTTCTGAAGATATCGAAATGATCGCGGGCCAGGTGGCGAAAGGTGCTATTTTTTATGGCATGCTTCGTATGGATACAAACAAGAAGATTGTTTTTGATATGAATGAATGGCTGAAGCTGGATGGTGAGTCTGGCCCCTTTGTTCAATACTCTTACGCACGCATCGCCAGCTTGGGAAGAAAGTTTTCACGAACCCAGATGAAAGTAGACTGGAGTGTATTAACTCACGCTTCGGAACGTCAATTGATGCAAGCGCTGTTCGGATTTAATTCTTCCGTGGCGCAGGCCGCGGAAAACTTTAAACCTGCGGCAATCTGCACTTATTTGTATGAGTTGGCGAAAAAGTTTAACGTCTTTTATCATGAGTGTCCTATCGGAACAGAAAAGAATGAAGCTGTTCGCGAAGCTCGTTTGGCTTTGAGTTCCGCCGTGGGGATCACTCTGAAACAAGGCCTTGCTGTCTTGGGGATTCCGGCTCCAGAAAAAATGTAGTTTCAACAGTAGCCCTCGACGTTTTTCGGGGGCTATTTCATGATTCCATCTTCATCCGCTAATTCGCCGCATTAACGCTAGTCTTTTTACTCAAAACGACCCATGATCTCCTCGCAATTACAAAAAGAAGGAGCCTACGTTGGGAACTTTTGAGCTTATTTCTAAGCATGGAGACCATGAGCAAGTTGTTTTCTGTAACGACCCTCATGTTGGATTGAAGGCGATCATTGCTATTCATAACACTTCTTTGGGGCCTGCTCTGGGCGGTACCCGTATGTGGAACTACAAAAACGAAGATGAGGCTCTTATTGACGTTCTTCGTTTATCTAAAGGCATGACTTATAAAGCTGCGGCAGCCGGTTTGAACCTTGGTGGTGGTAAGGCTGTTATTATTGGAGATCCTAAAACTCAGAAGTCAGAAGGTCTTTTTCGCGCCTTCGGTCAGTTTGTAAACTCTTTGAATGGTAAATACATTACTGCAGAAGACGTTGGAACTGGCGTACAGGATATGGAGCACATTTACATGGAGACTCCTTGGGTGACGGGCATTCCTAAGGATTTCGGTGGTTCCGGAGATCCATCTCCCTACACAGCGCACGGCGTTTTGATGGGCATTAAGGCTTCTGCGAAGGAAAAATTTGGCACGGACTCTTTAAAGGGCATTCGCATAGCTGTTCAGGGGCTTGGAAATGTGGGCTCCAACTTGGTGAAGTACCTTAAAGAAGAAGGTGCGATCATTACTGTGGCTGATATTGACATGAGCCGTACCAAGCTTGTTGCGGAAGCAAATGGCGCTAAGGCCGTTTCTCCTGATGAGATTCTATTCACTGAATGTGATATTTTGGCTCCTTGTGCTTTGGGTGCAGTCGTTAACGATCAAACTATTACGAAGTTTAGAACAAAAGTGATTGCTGGCGGCGCAAACAACCTTTTGGCAGAATCTCGCCATGGCGATCAGCTTAAAGAACTTGGTATTCTTTACGCTCCAGACTATGTGATCAATGCCGGCGGTTTGATGAACGTATTTGTCGAACTTGAAGGATATTCACCTGAACGTGCTTTTGAAAAAACAAAGCGTGTTTACGATAACATTCTTAAAGTTTACGAAATTGCGAAACGTGACAATATCGGGACTCACACAGCTGCGGACCGTTTGGCTGAAGAGCGCATCAATACGATCGGTCGTTTGAAACAGCGTCATCCAGGTAAGTCGTCTCGCTCTTTCACAACGTTGAAAGAAGTTTATAACCGTTAATTTCTTCGTGTCGCTGCTCTCGGATGAGGTCTCTAGACTGTCCGCGAGCAGCCTTCTCGTGACTCAGGCACTTTGCATCATTGGCAAAGTCGCACAAAAGTATAATCTCCTTCGTTATTGACATCTCGCCTCGACCAAAGAACAATCTTCTCTCGTAAGTATTGAAAAGTACTTCTCATATATTGATTCAGCTAACAGCGAGGGATTATCTTGAGCACTAAGTTTTCTAAAGAAGAATTGAAATCTCCAGATCAGGTCACGAAGACTCTCAGAGAAGGTTTCGTTTGGACTACAACTCATTCAAAAATCGTTATTACGGCCGTAGCGGTTTTTGTAGTCATCGGTCTAGGTGCTTCTATCGCAAATTACATGACCGAGAAAAAGGAAGTAACTCAGCAAGAAAAGTACTTCCTTCTTGAGAAAGCCTATACTGAGAAAAAGCGTGGGTATGAAGAAGCCGCACGTGCGGAAGTGATGGCGAATCAAGCTAAAGACAAAAAAGAGGCTCCCAAATTTGATCCAGCAAAAAAAGCTTCTGGTGATCTTCAGAAAGATTACGGGACTGAGGTTGCGGGCTTTGAGGCGTTTATTTCTGAATCTCCTAATACAAAAGCAGCGCAAATGGCAGCACTCAACTTAAGCGAGATTTATCTCTCTTACAAAAAGCATGAGGAAGCTTTGACGGCTCTTCAGAAGGTTGAAAAAGGCCTCAGCAAAGGTGATACCTTGACAGCTCTTGTGCTGATGCAAATGGGGAATGTTCAAGCTGATAAGAACGATTGTAAAGCTGCGATCGAAAAGTGGCAGACTCTTGCAGATTCCAAGGCTTTGGCGTTTGCGCAGGATGAAGCAAAATTGCGCATGGGACTTTGTTACGAATCCATGAACGATTTAGCAAAAGCGGAAGAGATCTATACAGAAATCGGCAAAAAAGAAGATCAGAATACAACCGATTTTACGGCAGCAAAAGAAGCTCAAAAATATTTGCGCCTTCTAAAAGCTAAAAAGAATCTTTAATCAGAGGATTTCATGAAGTCAGTTCTTCTCGGGTCTCTTTTTCTGGCGCTTACAGGGTGTGCGACTATTAACCACACTCTGGAGCAGTGGAGCTCTAAAAATAACAGCAAAAGAGAATACGAAGTAAAAACCGCATGGATTCGCCAAACGACGGGCAAAGACAATCTGGGGTTTCGTAAGATCAATCGTATGACTCCTTTGTTGGTCGGAGAGTTGATCATTCAGGGAAATGGTCTAGATGGAATTGTCGCTTATGAGCGCGACACAGGTCGCATGAAATGGCGCCTTCCTGTTCAAAACGGAGTTGAACCCAGTGCGGCCGCCATCAAAGATCGTCTTTTTGTTGGGGCTAGCGACGGGAATTTTTATTCTGTCGAGTCTAGCACGGGAAGAGTTCAATGGACCTTCCCAACAAAAGCAGAAAATTTAGCGCCCCCCCTGTTGGACGAGGGCGTGGTCTATTTCCTTGCTGGGAATAACGTTTTTTACGCTCTAGATGCGGCCACAGGACGTCAGATTTGGTTGTACTCTAGACAAGACACATCTCAGTTCTCTATTCGTGGAGGTAGCCAGGCGGCCCTATACAATGGAATGCTTTATGTCGGCTTTTCGGATGGGGCTTTGGTCGCATTGAATGCAAAGTCAGGCGCTGTCGCTTGGGAACTTCAGTTAAATCGCAATAAAAGATTCCGCGATATTGATGCAACTCCCGTCGTTGAAGGGAATCAGATCTACATTGCAGGCTATGATGACAAACTTTACTGCGTTTCTGCAGATAAAGGCGAGATCTTGTGGCGTGTGGATGGTGGCGGCTACAGTGCCATCACTATGTTAGGAGACAAACTCTTTTATCCGACGACGAACGGCGAAGTCTGGGCTCTAAAGAAGAATAATGGCGAAAAGGTCTGGAGTTACAAACTCAAGGAAGGCATCGCCACGCAGATTAAAAACTATAAAGGGTCTTTGGTTTTTGGGGAGTCTCAAGGAAAGTTGAGATTTTTAGATGCCAACTCTGGGGCTGAACTTGGCGCGATGGAGCCAGGACGCGGCATTCTTTCCGCGCCTCAAGTGGATGAAAAAAACAATCGCATCTACTTCATTTCAGGTGAAGCCAATCTCTATGCGATTGAAGCGGGCTGGATTAAAACACCTTATTTTAAGGAGTAAATTATGAAAAAACTGCTTCTGACTCTACCTCTTTTATTTGCTCTTGGGGCGTGCTCCCACGGCAACTGCCGAACCCAGAAGATGACCGATAAGGCGACACCCGGAAGTGAGGTCCCGATGACTAAGTCCGCAGGAACAGATCGCGTGAAAGTTTATAAAGCTGATGGATCTCTTCAGTGTGGCCAAGGAAAGATGATTCCTTTGGTTGAAATGCAGAAAGAGCTGAAAGGTATTCAGGTTTTTTCATCCGTGAACAAGAATGACGGCATGATGCGCATTCAACTTTGCGGAAGCCCCACTGGGAATTCGAATGTCTATGAGATTGACCGCAAGGATTTAGAAGCGGCCTTAAAAGCCGGTTTTAAAGAGTGGACCTTTGAATAGAAAATGAAGTAGGGGAGTCTCCGTCTCACTCTGAGACGTCTCCCCGTTTTACAGGTGAGTGACAATTAAGGAATTTCACCTGTCTCTCCGTTTGAGAAATCCAGTAGTCTCCAATACTTAAGGATGGCCCTGAAGTTTGCATAGTACCTCTGTGAGGTGTTTCCTATGCGTAAGATCTATGTACTGCTGGTTGCGTTTCTGATTTCAACCCATGGTATAGCGGTGCCTGTTCGTGCTGAAGTCGCGGCTGAACATAAGGTGCAGTTATCTCAATTGGATTATCTTCTTGCCGTGGATCGTTTGGATTTCTATTCCGATGGTCTGGCTGACTATTTAATGGATCACGATCAAAAACTCGCGGCTGAAGCGATTCGCCGTATTGAGCCTGAAGACTACGCCAAAGAAAAGTTTCACTTTCAAGATCTGAACAACCCAGACAAGTGGAATGAACTTATTCTTTCTATGTTACATAAGAAATTTCCAGAATTTAAAAATCTCACTCTTAAAGATATCGAGTGGAACTATAACTTTTTCCGTAAGAAGTTAATGGAAGGTTTTAAAGCCGATGCTATCACCTTGAAACGTGAAGGCTCCGTGTCTTCTTTGAATAATGAACCTGTTTCTTTCAACAAAAGATCCATCCCCAATGTCGCTGGCGACACGATTTTGCTGGATGCTGAAAGATATATCTCTGAAAAAACGACCCGAGCCCTTTTCTGGGACGCAGCTTTAACTCATAAATCAATTGAATTTCATATGGGCACTGAGCGGGACTTCCGTCAAAGAGTGTCTCAAGAAGAACGCGAAGTGGTCGCGGAAGTTAAAACTCGTTCTGCGAACTACAATAAGATCTATTTGGTGTTTGATCCTCGCTCAAAAGAGTATTCTTACGCCTTTACGCGTATTTCCGGTGACGATCGCGTGAAACATTTGATCGCTCAACTTCGTATTTTGAAGTTCGAAGGCAAAGTGGCTTTGAAAAATGATTTTGTTCGTGTTTACGGTAACGCCAACGCTGTTCACCGAGAACAAGAGCGCCGCTTGTCTGAGTTATTTAAGACATTGCCAAAAGCAGACATGGTGGTTATCGGCCAAAAATCAGCTATCGGCAATGTGATTGCCATGGCGGGCATGATGGCTCAAGTACAGCCCAACATCAAAGAGGCTGTGGGCGCAGAGCGTTCCCAGCTGCAAAAGCTTTCTCAGAAAGTGGCTGAAACGGGAACTTATTTTTCAGTTACAACAAAAGCTTCTGTAGTAAAAACGGAATTTGAAAAAATCCCAAGCCCGATGAGTTCAAGTTATGAAATTTTCAACTCTGAGCAATCGAGTCATGACGTTTCTGACGTTCTGCTTGAAACGAAAGACGGAAAGATCGTGCGCTGGAGGTTTATCTCTAACATGTGGGGAGATGAAGTTATCCCCGTAGCGCGTGCAATTAGGAACTCAGGACACGAGAAGGTGGTCTACATTGGGACTGCGGGGGCTATCATTGATAAGGGGCTTAAGGTCGGCGATGTGGTTGCTCCCTCTAAGACCTACACTCAAGCAGGAAAACTTCTTGATCTTGAAAGACCTAGCTATGGAACTGAATTTGTTAAGACGGGCATGACCTTGGGACAAGTGACGTCGCCTTTTGATGAAACCAAGAAATGGTTCAATCAGTGGAGTGGTAAAATTGATGTGGTCGAACTTGAAACAGGTTATCTTAAAGAAAATCTGGGATCTCGAGTGAGCTTCCAGCCTTATCTCCTGGTTTCTGACGTGGTCGGATCCGAGCATGAGACTTTGGCTGTGGCGGCGGCGGATTCTGGTAAACGTAAGAATGGACAGTTGAAACTTCTTGAAAGCCTTTTTGTAAACAATGGCATCAAAGCTCCGATCTCTAATTTTGAAATGATCTCTTCTGAAAAAGTTATCAAAGCCATGTATCAAAAAATTGATGCATTAAGGCCTTCCCGTGATGTGACTTCGAAAGTCCAACTGACTCAGCTTGCTATCCGTAAGGGACTGACGACGACGGAAGAATTGGAAGCCTTGATTAAGGCAGAGCCAGCTTTTGATCGTCAGCTTTTGATGGATAAACTTGAAAAGTTCTCTGGGGCCTTGGAGACGGTTTCTAAGAAGATCGCTAACGTCAGCTTTGCGATTGTCGGCGGCGAAGAATTCTTAAATGGAACTTGGAATCCGAAGAAGGCTTTGAAACTTCAGTTGATGGCTGGAAATATGACAAGTGCCGATGCTATGAAAGTTTACGGTTCAGAACTCAGTCGTGTCCAAGCAGCTCTGGGTAAAGAATTGACCATCGAAATGATCTCTTTCGATGCGGAAAAAACTCGTCAAGCGGTGTTTTTCAACTCACGCTCTCAACGAGTTTTGGCTCAGCACTATGAAAATAAGATTTTAAAGAAATTGGGTTTAACTAAAGAAATTGATAAAAACGGTGGTGTTCGTTTCCGCGAAATCACTGAGTCTGCTGGAGGTATGAGATGCGAAGCCATCCTTTTGTAAAAAGAACTCTTCCTTGTTTGGCGGTGGTATTGGCCGTGACTGTACACTCTATGCCAGCGCATGCAGGGTTTTTCGACAAAATGGTCGCTGCAGCAGCACAGATTCTGAACTCATCTAAGTCACAAACGATGAAAACGGCGACCTATGACGGTGGGCCGCAAGTGGCGACTCAAACGCAAGGGACTCCTAAAGTCGAGTTTTCTGTCGAAACTGATTTTATCAACAACATTGTAAAGTCCACGCAGTCGACAAATGCTTACGTATCAAATGCGCTACGTAAGACGTCTCGAGCGGTGGCAGAAAAAGTGGATTTTGTTAATACGGAAACACACACCGAGATCATTCCAGAATACACAGAAAAAGGTCTCACGTTCCGCCTTCGCTATGATGAGACGGCTGTAAAAAGCCCCGCTCTTTTAGTGAAAGACTTGGCTTTGATTACAATGTTAACGTCAACCTCTTCCTTTGGAAGTCACTCGCCCGCGTTCTCTGGATCATTGGATAATAAGATTCATGCTGAAGTGGAGTCGCCTCATGCCGTGGCGGAACTTTTAACGAATGTTCGCGAAGGAAGTCCCACGGCTAAAGCGCGCTGGAATGCTTTGCAAATTGATCTTCTTCAAAATGTTGAATTGAAACCGCTTTTCGTTCAGGAAATGAAGTTAAACTCTAACATTATTGAAGAAATCCGTACGGAACTTAAGGATCACTCTGAGAAATTGGATGCAGAAGCGGCTCAATTTGCCCGTAAACAGCAAAAAGCCCTTGATAAGTGGAAGTCTGAGACGGGTTCTTTGGACAAATTGGAGGCTATGCAGGAAAAGCTTGATGATTTGATCTTGAAAAATGACAGAAAAGGAGTTCGTCAGTTGCTGGAGGCTTATCTTCCTTGGGCTGTGATGGAACCTGTTGAGGCCAACACCTGGAAGATTTGGCTTGAAGCGATTGAAAATCCTAATCATGAAAAATCCACGGTGGCTTTCCGTGGTCTTAAATACGACACGGATAAGATTCAACGTCGTCAAACGTCTCAAGGTGAAATTTTTGGTTTCATGTCGACGGTTCTCACGAAGAATCAAGGCAGCTACACACGTCGCTTGAGATCTCTTTCAACAAACCGCGAAAAGAATGGTGATATTGGTTTTGCAAATCATGGTTCTCAAGTGAGATCCATAAAAATTACGGATCAAATGACAGCTCATGCGAAAGACCCCAAGGCCTCTAGTTTTATCTCTTTCACTTATGATCCCGCGATTGCATTTCGTTTTATGGGTCAAAACGTGACAAAGGAAGTAAAAGGGGAGAAGGTGTCGGTTCCCTACGGTGGCATTTTGGTCGTGAAAATGGATTCTCGCCGTATGATTCCAAATATTCCTTCGATGTATTCAACAGAAATTGAACTTTTGGCTCCACTCATCGTTTTTCCGGATGAAGTTGTGACTTACAAAGAGGGCTCTTTTAACAAAGATTATACTTACGAGATGTTTGTTAAGGACGTCTCCGATAAGACGAAGATTAATTTCTCTTCTTGGGCGGCGGCAAAAGACACTAACGACGAAGGTCTTAAAGAGCGTTACAATCGCGAAGGTCATGAATTCTTCAAACAAATGACAGAAGTGAACCTTAAGGCGATGAGTTGTTCTAAAGTCTTTTAATTTATGCCGTCCTTCATGCTATAGTGATCTCTTCTGAGTGTTAAGGGGGATCACTATGGAAATTGGATTTCTTGGCGGCGCGGGTACAGTGACAGGATCAAAATTTCTGGTCCACCATGATAATACAAGAATCCTTATTGATTGTGGTATGTTTCAGGGGCTTAAAGAGCTGCGCCTATTAAACTGGGCAGACCTTCCTTTTAATGCCAAAGATATCGACGCTGTCATTTTAACTCATGCCCATCTGGACCATTGCGGGGCTCTTCCTTTATTGGTGAAAAAAGGTTTTAAGGGGCCGATCTACTGCACGGATGCGACTCGGGAACTTGCTAAAATCATTCTTTTAGACTCAGCAAAAATCCAAGAAGAAGATGCGGAATACGCAAATAAAAAAGGCTTTTCAAAGCATCATCCGGCATTGGCTCTCTATACGGTGGAAGATGTTGAAAAGACTTTACCTTTATTTCAACCCCAAAAACTTCATGAACAATTTGAAGTCGGCTCTTTAAAAGTTGAACTCTACAATGCGGGACATATTTTAGGGGCTTCTTCAGCTCTTGTTTCTAACGGCTCAAAAAGTATCTATTTTTCCGGGGATTTAGGACGAAACAATGATCCCTTAATGTGGCCTCCAGAACCTCCGCAAGACTGCGATTACCTTGTGATGGAATCCACTTACGGGAATCGTGATCATTCCACGGTTCCCTCTAAAGAAATACTTAAGGAATGCATCTTAGAGATCGCAAAATCAAAGGGGGTTTTGCTGATTCCCAGCTTTGCCGTGGGAAGAGCGCAAAATCTTGCCTATGAAATTGTTGAATTGAAACGGGCAGGGGAAGTTCCCTCGCAAATCCCCGTTTTCTTCAACTCCCCTATGGCTGAAGATGTTTCTGGACTGTATGAAGATCACGCGACAGGACACCGCCTTGGTCCAGGACAGTTCGCCGAAGTGATGTCTGAAGTTCATATCGTTAAAACAGCCGAAGAATCCAAAGCTTTAAATCAAAGCCCTGGCCCCATGATTATTATTGCCGCCAGCGGAATGCTTACAGGAGGCCGGGTTTTACATCATCTAAAAGCCTTTGCGCCGGATCCCAAGAACATTTTGTTATTGGCAGGTTTTCAAAGCCCGGGAACTCGTGGCTGGAGTTTATTAAATGGATCTCAAGATGTAAAAGTTCATGGAATGTACGTGGATATTCGCTGTAAAGTCGTTCCATCAGATTCTTTTTCAGCCCATGCAGATCGAAAAGATCTTTTAAATTGGATTAAAGCGGCTGATCAGAGACCCGGAAAAGTATTTCTGGTGCATGGAGAAAGTACCGCCGCTGATGAGTTGCGAAGACGCATCCAGGATCAACTTAAATTGGATGTTGAAATTCCGAAAATGAATCAAATTATAGGCCTCTAAACGAATACCTTCGAAAAGGCCCATACTCATCGTTACATAATATAACTTATCAGAAGAATGTATGTCTCTGCTTAACCCTCGAAAATCTCAATAAAACAGTCTCTTTCCGAGTCTTCAAACCATCTACTTTCAAAGACTCGGAGGACAGTTTTCCAATTTGCATACTCTGATCTTGCCGATAAAGTTTCCGTTTGAGAATTGTGGATCCCGTTTCCATCGAGGCCCGCTTTTTTCTTTAAACCTGAATTCAAAGACACAAAATCGAGGGACCATCGAGGGATTATTATTTAGCATCAAATCCTGCCTCATATACTCAATAGAATCTGGGGTTTCGTTCGGATTTTGCCCTAGAAATACATGATTAAATCCGTAATCAGATTCCACAAGGCCCGAAGGGGGCGTTAAATCCGTGCTTTTCCGAGCCTGCATATGAGTCCCCCAAAATCTTTGATCACAAACAACATTAAATGAGACCTTGTCCAGGGCGCGATGGTAGTTCATTCCGGAAATCGAGAAATCGACCCGGTATTTTCCCTCGGAGAGATCTATTGTCGTTTCCCCCTCACCGCCTTTTCCAGAGCTTTTCTTTTGTTTGAGTTCCTGTGGTCCTAAATAGCAGAATCTTACGGAGTATTCGGAACCGTAATCTTCACTTCCTAGGTTGATATCAATACGAGAGAGCTTATTGACGAAAGATTTATTGTCTTCAACAAGACCTCTCATGGATTCACCAGCTATTGAAGTTTGCAGTTTGCCTTTGCTGTCCACGGCCGTGATCGAGTCGCCAAGGCTTCTTTTGGTTCGACAAACACAAGCTTCGCCCCCCGGCTTCAAATTCTTCGGATCGCAAACCTCGCCGGTAGAAAGATTTAAACACTCCTGTAAATCCAAGGGGGTCTTATGTTGAATGCTGGCGTTGCACGCATAAAGCTGCTCTCCGGTCGAAGGGTCGACGAAAGTCTCTATGAAGGTTTCGCCTCTAGCAACAGAGGCGTTAATAAAGAGCGTCACTGCTAAAATGATCAGGCTTTTCACGGTTCTACCTCGTGCAATTCATTTTTATAAAATCTGCTGACTGCAAAGGGTACGATTCAAAAATAGGAGATTCTTTTTTCATCTTAACGTCAGTCATTCGCACAGTCCCCATGCCTGAATTGTCTAAACCTGCTGTAAACTCCAGTGTTAAGCGCTGATGGAATTTCTTATTACCCAGCTTCATACAGGTGGATGAGTTTGCGCAAATAGAGGCATAATAAGAAGGCCATACAGTCGTTTTAATGATCCCATCAAGACCATTGATCGTCTCTTCAAGGTCCACCTGCTGATTGTTGCCGCCCAATCCGGGAACTCCATTCAGAGTTGGAACCACGCCCAGTTGGCCTAATGTTGTTAATCCAGGAATATTATCAATTCCCACCGTACTTCCTTCGACTTCAAAACGATGGATCAACATTTGTTTAAGGCCATTAAGAAAAATGGCGTAATCGTCCGTGG
Source organism: Bdellovibrio sp. (assembly GCF_047637665.1). Taxonomy (NCBI): domain Bacteria; kingdom Pseudomonadati; phylum Bdellovibrionota; class Bdellovibrionia; order Bdellovibrionales; family Pseudobdellovibrionaceae; genus Bdellovibrio; species Bdellovibrio sp. The sequence goes on from NZ_JBLJBT010000003.1 coordinate 16,490, forward strand.
GATTTTGAAAAGTTGCGACGATACGATACTTGCCGCCATTCTTAAATAGATTGTCGGGGCTTCGATAGCCGATTCCTTTTGCAAATCCCTGCCAATTCGGAGGAATCAAGCCGCCATCCCACCACTCTTCAATAAGTTCAGGATTTCGATTTTTATGCAGCTTGAATAATTCGATTTGACCAAAAAAAGGCTGCATATAATTGGAGGTACTAGAACAAGAGCCATTCAAGCACTTCTTCTGTATAAGATTTGAGACAAAAAAGGAAAGATTGATTTCAGTACTTTCTCTTTCTGTTTCAATATGGACATTTCCCCAATCGGAATCGACATTATAGTCAGTTATAAACTGAGGCGTCCCTCGACCAAGATCTTCGGAAAGCCGTAGGAGCTTTGATGATGGAGAAATATTGATTTGAATAGGGCGACTTCCAATGTGCTGGACGTCTGTGCTTATTCCAGAGTCATCGCCGGCCACTAAGACATTGAGATTTGCAAACATGTCTTGAGCTTCAATTCCTAAAGAATCCAGATAGGCCGGATCCAGACATTTGGGGTTCAAAACAGGTTGAATCATAAACTGATTTGCAGAGCGAATCTTTATGAAACACATATCGCCATGAAGGACATATTGACCATCAACTCCTTTTTCGACCTGGCAGTATTTCTGCTGTTCTTTGGCGATCAAAGGTTCTCCGCCTAGGTCAACGACCCGGATGTCGATACAGCTGCGAAGGAAATTATATTGTTTAGAGAAGCTTTCTTTGCTTCTGGCAGAGTCCAGAGAAATATTGGTTTTTGAGTTTTCCAGACTGCAAACGCCGGGGTTGTAAGAATCAAAGATATAGTTCTTCTTTGAATCGGTACTTGCCCCCCATTTTACAGATCCTAAAGTGATCATGAGATATCGCCCGACATCCTGTTGGCATTTAAATGCCTTGGAGGCCGTGACAAGCTGTTTTCCATCATATGTCCCCCAAGATCGAGTCTCGGGGGACATATACATTTGAACTCTTTCGTCATTTTCAAAAACACAGAGGGCATGGGCTGCCGATCCATAGATTAAAAAAACAACGCTCAGGAGAAGAAGCGATACTCCTCTGCCTTTGTTATACCAATTTTGTACTACATTAACTTTAGACATCGTCCTTCTCCCTTTTAGTTGTCCTATCTGCAGTCGCCGCCAGCGCAGGCATCAGCCAGATAGCTCATCTCGATCTTTGAGTGCGTGCAAACATCCGCACCATGTTTTTGCCATTTTCTTTGTTTAGCCGTAGTGGGGTTGTCTCCGTTTGTCTCTTCAAAGACATAGCGAATTTTACAGAACTTCGTTGCGCGAAGATCTTTGAGATCTTTGTCCGTAAGATCCACTAGCTCTGTAAAGCCACCAGAGGAAGTGCTATGACTGCTGCCTTGATACTTGAAGTCCGCCTTGATGGGCATAAATGAGCTGAGGAAGAGGTCGTTAAACTGAGGAACAGAGTTGCTATCAATCACCCAGTTTTTGTCGTCACACTCCCCGTCGGCACAGGATCTATTTTGAAGGCTGCAAATAACATAAGCTTTATGCTTAAGTCCGGCCATCTCACTGTAGCCATCATTAGGTGCACCGAAACCATAGTCGGTAACAGACGCTTCAGCCAAAACATTCCATTTGGTTGCGAAGTTCGTGTAATCGATTTGCGATCCACGGTAGCAGATATCAACGAAGTATTTCGCGTTATATAATTCAGTACCTAGATTGAAAGAGAGCTTTTCCAAGACGTTCTTGTAAGCATCCACTTCATTAAAGGTCTGCGCAAATTTACCCGTGTTAATACTAGAAACTACATTGGACGTAGGATCTACACTTTCACCCCAAGGGCGATGACTGACGTGCAGATAATTTCCGTATTTACGGCCCTTATCCGTTGTACAGACGCAAGCATTCTTAGGATCTGGAGTTGACGGAGGTGGAGGTGTTGGACCTCCCCCATGGAAGCTAATCAGCTCCAGAGAATGTGGCTTCGGCTTAAATCCACCATCACAATCCAAGCCTTCACATTTTGGAGTACAAGCTTCATGGGTGGTCGCCGTATAACAGGCTACTTTGTCGCCCCCGTATTTATCTTCAGTCAACAAACCCGCGTTACACGGATAAATGCTAGGCCCCGAGCTGTTCACTCTAAAGCTGTAATTTACCTGGATAGCGTTTGCTTGAATCGCCATCAGGGTGACAGCCGTCGTGGCCATCGCTTTCACTAAACGTTTCATGTTGTCTCCTTTCCCAATTAAGGGTGTTGATATTCAAACTGAGAAACTCAGTTTAAATTAAAAAATAATGGTGTACTTAAAGGTTGCTGGCCCAATTCTGGTTTGCGAGGTTCAACCTCAAAGGCCGTTGTTTGTCCGATATTATTTCGACAAAGAACATAGTTAAGCTCGATGGGTTGATTTACTTGATCAAGACGAACTGCCAGTAAAGCCGTCTCAGCTTGTTTGCCGCAAAGGGCCCCCAGTTCTTTTACGAAATTCTCTCCTCCGACGGGAGTGTAATAGTTAAAGACGCTTTTTACGTCTAAAAGCACGTACTTTTCCGTGGCAAGATATTGAACAAGGGGAGCTCGATCAGACAGTTCTCTTTTAATTTTGTAGAATCGAGAGATCTCCGTAAATAATTGCCGTAAAAGAGGTGAACTGGTTCCCGCGCAGTTACGGCAATAGGGTTCTATTCTTTGACAACTAGAACCATTCTGACAAAGAGCCTGGCAGTACTGCTTCGTACCGCCATCACAGGTAACCTTTGTCGCTTTGATGTATTGACCGTCATCCTGCTGGAGATAGCCGCTTTCAACAACGAAGGCCCCAGCAAAGAGCGAATGAAATAGAATACTAAAAAATATGGCTTTCACTATTGCTTTCACTTTAATTTCCCCAAATATTCTGACCAATGGTGTCGCGGCAGTCTTTGGTCAGGCCATAAAGTCCGCCGAACTTTTCGTATGTTTTGAAAGTCTTTCCGTCGTCATAGCAGTTGAACCGAACGCGCACGGGGCCGTTACAATAGTCTGAGCGAATGACGACGGATCTCGTGACGGCAGAACTGTTCACTCCGTCAGAGTTTTCTTCCTCGACCTCAAGATCTTTCACTTTCTTTCCGGTGTAGCGTTCAAAGAAATCCGCAGCTTTGGCGGCGCAGAGATTCTGATAACAATCAACGCCCTCGCTTAACTGAGGAACACAGCGATCTGGAATTGTGCCGTATTTTTTGTAAACAGCCGCGACCTTATTAACATCCACCATCTGCACACGGGGAATATTCACCTTGTCTTTTTTTGCTGTGATGAAGCGATGAATACTGCGGAAAAGATAAACCCCAAGTTTTAAAGGATTTAAAGGCAAACCGCCTGAAGAAACGGCGCTTCCTCCCGCGACCCCGACAAAGTTGATAGAACATCCACCGCAATAGGATCGACTGTTGGGGGTGCCGGCCTGGACATCACCAGGAGACTTTCCAATCGATTCCCCTCCTTCACGAATTCGGCAATAGTTCACCGAGATCCCATTAAAGGCGTAGAAATTGAATTCTTTGGCGCTATCAGGAGCAATAGAGACAGCACAGGGGGCTCCAACCAAAGGACCGAAGTCAGCTAATAAAGCCATCTCCATTTTTTCTTTTTGAATTTTAGGATCAAATTTTACCACGCCATTTTGAATCAGTTGATTAAGGCTGGTTACGCGTGGGGCTTTAAAATCCACGTCAATATATAGTGGTAAGGCATTCCAACCAAACAAAGCCGTACTTGCCAAATCAGCCATCAGGCGCTTGTTCGCACGACGGGTCTGATACCAGGGATCATAAACCTTACATGCCTTCAGATCCGCATAAGGATTAAAAATATCAGGCGTTGCAACTGTTGAGTTGATGGGCAAAAATGCATCAGCATATTTTGCCACAGCATAGAGATCCACCAAAGACTTGATCATTTTACGTGAACAATCAATGGCTGAGGCGCAGATCGAATTTCCAGGATCACTCCCCTTGCTGGCATCCCAGACTAAAAGCGATGCCCCGAATTTCATGGGTTTCACATCAATAGTCGCAGAGGGGGGGATGTTTAAAAGCTCTCGAGCCCAAGAGTTCAGGACGGTCTTATTCACCGTATACCCTTCGACATTCCAGATATTCTGTCTTTCCAAAGAATCGCAATACGAAAGAATCCCTTCACTGGCCTTATCGAAATACTGAACAGCATCAGCGAGACTCACTCGAGACCCTTCAAAAGACTTCTTAATAACATCCAGTTGCTGTACCTTATCAATTCCGGTTCGCATAAAATCAATACGTTGATCAGCCGCCAGTCGAGCCTCTGTACAAAGAGAGTACAGTTCATCGCGATGTTGCGAAGAATAGGTTGGCGCAAAAGCCAAAGGTTTTACAAATTCACTTAACTCCATGGGAGTCATGGAAGACGAAATAATATTCATAAATTGGATGGCACTCTGGACTCTGTTCTTCATGGAACCCCGAACAGAGACATAGTTCTTGCGGAAATTTTCCACCCAATCGGAGGCATCTTCGTAGCTTCGAGTGCCCAGGAAGTCATCGTTCACACCACGAGCCCCTCGATTAACAACATCGTCTTCTGGACCTCGCGGAACCTCTTTCGAGTGTTCACTGCGATCCCCTTCCATACCGGCCAACTCACGAAGACTATTCATAGATAAGGAGGCCGCATCGCACTCAGGCTTTTCAATGCTTTTGCACCCATTTGGAATCATCATGATCGACTCTTCCAGGGCTACGGATCTAAAAAGGGCACCATATTGTGGGGCCACCTGCAGCGGAATATTTGAGTAGCGCCAAGCGAACGAAAGATAGATCTTCACGCTATTCCAAAAGTCGAAACCCACCGCCCTAAAATCAAATGAATTGGGAATCCTTAGATCCAACTGAGTGATGGAATATCGAGAGTCCAGCGCACTGTCTGTATTTTCACAATCCGTGAGATATTTGTCTTTATCTGACACCGCTTGCGCGATGGATTGCAAAACAGCTTTATCAACTTCGACAGAATTAAGGTGTTCTTGGAGGGGGGAAAATCTTTTGACGTAGTGACAAGCCACTCGATCGGCCTTTTTCATCTTTAGAAAATAAGCTCCCGTAAACTTATCTAAAGAGTTCCATGGCGTCCCATTGCCCTCGGAGTTATCCCATATTTTTGCCAGATAACCATTCAGTTCTGGACAATACGTCTTGCCTTCACATTTTTTGACGATGTCATTGTAACCTGCCAAAGACGACGTCTTTAAATTTGTCGGCAACAAAGGAAGTTGCCCGGCTAATAGCTTATTCACGATGATTTTGGTCAGTCGTGTGACCGAAATCCGAAATTGCTGCATTCCCTTGGCACTCATTTCGTCGGCGTTACCTCCGATATTTTTACCCAAGGAATGAACAAGTTTCCCCGCATTATAACCATCGACGACAATAAATGCGGACTCAGTGGGAAAATCAGAGTCAACGGCACATTGGGCTCGGTTCGTGATTCTTAGTTTATTTAGTTGGATCTCCGACGGCGCAGTTTGTGCCTGCGCCTCTCCCCAAAACAGTCCGGCCACAAAGGCCGCGACTGCGATTTTACCGATAGACTCTGTAATAACCATATCGACTCGACTCCTAGTTAAGACCTGTACCGCACGAATTCACTTTGTTTAACATCGTGGTGTAAAAGAGGATGACCGTCTGATCTGCGGGAGAAAAATTTCTCTTCACTGATCCATCAGAATTCACCATGTTATAAAGATAGGTATTCACGAAACGATAAACGGCCGGAGTCACCAACATGCTCGAATGGCACTTATAGTTTTTGTAGCTGACCGTAATGCTGGCAAATCCCTTGTTATCGTTATTGTCTCGGTAATCCCCGATATAGATCGTGTCGCCATTGCCACCATTAGCGCGTCCATAACCGACCTGAAACTGGACTGTCCATCCAGAACCATGACTGTCTTGACCCACGATCTTACAAAGATTTCCTGAGCAAGCGACCGCCATCTCGTTTTCAATCTGTTTCTGGAGTTCCGCTTCAGAGTAATGAGGAAGGGGACGAGGTTCAAATTCGTCACTTCCGTTGTCAAATTCCGTCGCTGCCGCCTGTATACCGGTCATAAGCAAAAGACCAGTTAAGAGCATCTTAATTTTCATAACTTCCCTTTCTTGTTTCCTTAATTGGAAATATTTTTTGAATGGAGTAGCTCTATCAACACGAGTGATTTGAATTCAAACTACAGATAAGTAATTAAAGAAGTTGTAATTGCGTACTTTGTCCCGAAATTTAAGGAAATGAAAAAGCAAATGGCTTCGCCCGAAGATGCCTGTTAATTGCCATTACATAATATTTTACTATCGAATGTTTTTTATTCTTTCTGGCGTCTTTTAAGTGCTCTGCCAAAGCAGTTCTTCTAAAATTTTTTTTTACGTGTCACAAAAAACTTTTTTAGAAAGGACTTTTCATGAGAAAAATTCTCTTGATCTCTATTTTGTCAGTCTGTCTTGGAAATACCGCCTGGAGCGCAGACTCCCCTAAAGATTCGAAAACGAAACCCAAAATGATGATGGATAAAGAATGGACCAAAGAGCAGCGCGATTCCATGGCCGGAATGCACGAGAAAATGGCAACCTGTTTGCGTTCAGATAAGTCCATGAAGGACTGTCACGCCGAAATGAGAACGAACTGCCAAGATATGATGGGCAAGGACGGCTGCCCCATGATGGACGATATGATGATGGGTAAGAAGTCCCGCCGAAGCATGATGAAGGAATCTAAAGAGGAATCTAAGGGTGGTTATTGATTGTAGTTTTTCCTTTAGGAGGGTTTCTAGGCCCTCCTAAAGTGATCCTTTTTCCGGTTCCCACGGGCGGGGGTAAAATCCCCTTGCCCAAAAGCTTCCCGTCTGGCTTATAACAAGTCATGGAACTATCAAATCTCAAAAGACCTGAACTACTACTTCCCGTAGGAACAAAAGAAATGGCCTTAGCCGCCATCCACAATGGAGCGGATGCTATTTTTATGGGCGTTCCAGGCTTTAATGCTCGCGGCAGAAGTTACGACTTTCAAATTGAAGAGGTCAAAGAAATCATAGAAACTTGCCATCTTTATGGCGTGAAAGTGAATCTTGCTTTTAATATCCTGGTTTTCCAAAATGAGCTGTCGAAGGCGATTGATGTTTTGGAAAAGATTCTGCCTTTAAAACCGGATGCCTTTATCATTCAAGATTTAGGTCTGGTTCGTTTAGTGCGAAAAATGGCTCCGACTCAGCGAATTCACGGTTCCACACAAATGAGTATCAGCAATGCGGAAGCCATTCAATGGTTGGATGATTTAGGCATTCAGCGTTTTGTCTTGGCACGCGAAAACTCTCTTGCAGAAATTCAGTCCATCAAGAAAAACACCAATAAAGAAATCGAAGTCTTTGTCCACGGAGCTTTGTGCGTCAGCTATTCAGGACAATGTTTCACCTCTGAGGGGATTGGCGGACGATCAGCCAATCGAGGGCAATGTGCTCAAAGTTGCCGCTTCAGTTATGAAATGTATGTTGATGGCGAAAAGAAAGATCTCAACGGAAAATCATTCTTGGTATCACCTCAAGATCTTTGCGGGATCAACGAAGTTCCTGGTCTGATCGAGGCGGGAGTCGACTGCTTTAAGGTGGAGGGACGTTTAAAAACTCCTGAATACGTGGCCACCGCAGCACGCAGCTTTGATGACGCCATCAGTGCCACTCAAAACGGTCAGTCCCTGAGCAATCTGGGGCAGTTAAAAAAGCAAATGGCTTCAACTTACTCACGAGGCTTTTATAGTGGCTGGCTTCATGGCGTGAATCACCAAAAATTGGTGGAAGGAACCTTCAGTTCCCATCGGGGCTTTGAGTTTGGAAAGATTCTTCACGTCCGAGGAAGTTCGTTGGAAGTAGAACTCAACGAAGACGTTTTCTCACAGAACTTAAAATCAAACTTTCTTCAAGCCGGGGACGGCATCCTGTGGGTCTATAAAGATGCGCAAGGGCGAAGTATCGAAAAAGGTGGTTTTATTTTCGCCGCCAAAGCGACTTCAGATCGTCGCGTCGAGCTTGAGTTCTCTCGAGAAATTCAGATGGACAGTCTTTTCGTTGGCGCGCGTGTTTTTTATAATCACGACAAGGATCTCAAAAAAGACGTTTCTCTTAGCGTGGAAGACAAACAGAGAAAGAAACGCATCCCCGTCCTTATTCGCGCGCAAGCCTCATTAGGACAACCCCTGAAGGTCGAGTATTCAGACGGAAAAAATACCGTTTCCGCATTTTCAGAAAATCTTTGTGAAGCAGCAAAAAATAAGGGCCTGAGCGCCAGCGACCTGCAGGAAGAGCTTTTTGCGCTAATGGGAAGTCCTTTTCGAGGGGATTCCTTTTCTTGCGAGATAGATCCTCAGACTCCCCTTTTCTTACCTCACCGCCAGATCAAGGAATTGCGACAACAACTTGTGAAGCAATTGACGGATTTGCGAATTCTCAATGGTGAGGAACGGGCCGTGACACCTCGAGCTCAGCTTGATGAATGGCTGGAAAATGAAAAATCCCCTGGCTTACAACCTCAACGGCCTCAGCTTAATTTACTTCTACGGGAAAAAGCCCAAGTCGAGGATCTAACGGAAGCGATTGCAAAAGGGGAACTCACCTCAAAGGGAATTCATCTCGTAATTCTGGATTTTGAATTCGGTCGCGACTTCGAGTCCAGTTTGACAATGTTAAGACAACAAGGCCTCAAAGTGGGCCTAGCTACAACTCGCATTCTCAAACCCAACGAACATCGTAATATTAAGCACCTGCAAAGCCTTAATCCCGACGCGATCTTGGCCAGAAACTTAGGCGCCGTTCAATACCAGCAAGCCCACGGATACCAAGGGCAAATCCTCGGAGATTTTAGTTTAAATGTGACAAACCATTTAACGGCGAAATATCTTCTTGAAAAAGGTCTTTCCAGCCTTTGCCTGGGGTACGATCTTAATCATGTGCAGGTCAACGAATTGATTCAAGCAGGCCCCTCCAATCGCTTTGAGGTTACCGTCTATCAGTACATGCCTAGCTTCCATATGGAACATTGTGTTTTTGCGGCCTTCTTAAGTCAGGGCTCAAGCTATAGAGATTGCGGCAAACCGTGCGAAAAACATGAAGTAAAACTGAAAGATCAATTTGGACATTGGCATCAAATCAAGCCCGATCAAGAGTGTCGCAATACGATGTTTAATAGCACTTCTCAATCGGCAGCTCGTTATCTGAAAGAGTGGGAAGGACTGGGACTTGGATACATTCGCTATGAAGCTCTAAAGGAAAGAAGCTCTGAGTTGATCACAAAGATTCAAGCCCACGTAGACTTTATCAATGGCCAGAAAGACCTCGCCTCTTTGATGAAAGATCTTGGGAACGTAGAAAGTTATGGTCTTTCAGAGAGTCACTTTCAAAGAGAAAAAGAATACCAAAGTCGCAAGAAATAAAGTCACTATAAGCACTTGTGTGATCGCAAGTGCTTAAATCTATTTTCTAGACAGGTATTTCCACGATAGAGCGAATTCCCGTCCGCGCCGTCATTGCGTGGACGACCGCTCGCAGACCCATGATTGTTTTGCCTTGAGTCCCGATGACTTGTCCTAAATTTTCCTTCACACAGTTCACGCGATAGACCGTTGTCTTTGGACCGACATAAGTAGTGACCGTGACAGTTTCGGGATTGTCCACCAAGAGGCGAACGATGTGTTCAATCAAGAGTCGAATTTCCTCTCTGTATGCCTCCTGATCTATGTCAGCACCTTTAGCTTTATGTTCTTCGATTTTATAGGCTTCGATATCACCCATTATTCTTCTCCCATGATGAAATATGCGGTCGCTTTCCGTCCAAAATTACAATGCCCACCAGGAACAGGAACCCATTTAGAAATAATGGACTGATCCTTCGCAATATCCACAAACTCTTCTGAACCCTCTAAAAAGCCGTAGCCATCCGACAGACCGGTTGAGACATAGAACTTGGATCTTTTGGCAGAGCTATATTTCTGCAAAAGTCGCAAAGGATCGTGATTCTCCCAGTCTCTCTGATTAAGAAAGACCCCTCGCGAGATCTTGAGCATCCTTTTGACAAGTCGTGGATTTGCATTTGTTCTCTCGATGTAGTTCTCAATCTCCTCCGAGGATGAAAAGGGCCCCACCGTCGTGATCGCAGGACATAAAAGAGCGACCCGAGAAAACAGACCCGGATTACGCAAGGCCACCTCTGCCGCGCTAAATCCCCCCATGGATTGCCCAATCAGATGCCGTCGACCTCCTTGTAGTCCCCCCATTTTTTTCTCTAAAAAAGGCATAATTCCCTTAGTAAATAAGGGGAGCAGAGGAAATCGTTTGTTGTTCACCAGAAGCCACTGCGGTCCAAAAGAAATCGCTACGATTCGCGGTCTGTATCCTCGGAACTGCCACCATTTTTGAATCACCAATGTTCCAAGGCATTGCGTGAACCAGGTTTCCTCAGACCCTCCAAGGCCGTGAAAAAAATAGATAATGTCATTACTTGTGGTGGCTTCTGCATTCCGATAACAATATCGAAAAGAGATCCCGCTTAGGTTTTCACTGCCGCAAGAGTAATTTCTTTTTTCTATTTCAACTTCATTCTCAAAAGAACCTTGAGATGACACTGAAACGCACAGAAGGAGCGATATCACAAATAGAGTCTTCATGGCTTCCCCCTCTATAAAACAGAGGGTCCCTTGAGGCCTTTAAAAAATCAATTTGCAATATCGAAATCTTCCCGAACTCTGTGCTTAGACACAAGCACCTGCTCTCCCGTATTGAGGCATTTCAGATAGTAGTGATTATAGCCTCTGTTTGTTATCACAAAACGACGAGGCTGCTTGGGCGTTAATTTTTTTGAAAGAATAGAACCGACATCCAGGGTTTCATATTTTCCCAGAAGCTTTGCGGAGACACGATTGCGAATCAACTGAATCCAAAAGGCAGCAACAAGCATCATCACCCCAACGGAAACTGAAAGAATCCAGTGGAATTTATGTTCCATCATCCACGTGAAAGACACCGGCGACAGAACCGAGACCAACACAATAGCACCCGTCAGTATGCCTTCTTGTTTTTGATATTTTTTGAATTCTTCTACAAAAGATGACATTTCGTCAGAGCCTCACTACTTACAAGGAGACTCTTATAAAACCACAAATGGTTAAAAAGGATCGAGTCCAGATTTGGTTATTTTTGTTTGATGCTCCGCCCCTCTTGCCGTCATTGGCAATACCAGAACGTCTTTGGGAGCCCTTTGAAAAAAGAAAACCCACAATTTTGCCGAATTGTGGGTTCATAAATATCTGAAAACTAAACTGTTCCTTTGTCGCTACTCTTTCAGCTTAGGAGTGATCTTCAACTCCAACGACTTGCCATCCCTTAAGACTTTCATCGTCGTCTCTTTATTCGGTTTCACCGACTGAAGCGTGTAAACGTAATCATAAAGGTTTTCAATCTTTGTTCCATCAAACTCAGTGATGATGTCTTTATCCTTTAATCCCGCAACTTCACCAGGGCTGTCCTTGGACGCGCCTGTAATACGGACGCCTTTGACTCCCTCTTGAGAGTAATCTGGGATGGTGCCTAGATAAACACGGAACGTACGACCTTCCATCTTACTTTGGGCGCTGGCTACCTTCACGTATTTGACCATCTGCACTTTTGAGTCCGTCAATAAATCCGTAAATCCTTGAACAGCATTGAGGACCTTAACCACGCCCTCATAGTTGATTAAATCCGCCACATCTCGAGGTGTATGATACTCCCCATGAGATCCTGTAAAGAAGTTCGCCGTTGGAATGCCAGCCATGTAAAGGGCCAAAGAGTCCGTTGGCAAATAGGGGTCTTCTTGAATGATCATGGGCGTCGCTGTGCGAATTCCCACTTCTTCAGCAATACGGGTCCAGTTGTCAGCCGAACCTAGACCTTGCACAAAAAGGCGATCTTTCAAGCGGCCGATCATATCCATGTTGATATAGGCCTCCAAATTATGTTTCACAGCTTCTTTGGCAAAATGAGAGGAGCCTAAATTACCCAGCTCTTCCCCAGACCACACAGCGAAGTACAAATTCTTTTGAATCTTATGCGGAGCTGTCTTCTTGAGATTTGCATAGTAATGCGCAAGCTCCATAACGCCCGAAACGCCCGAAGCATTATCGTCAGCGCCATAATGAGGGCGTCCTACCTCTGCACCACGCGCCAGACTGTTGCCAAACTGACCAAAGCCCAGATGATCCCCATGAGCCCCAATCAACACTGCGGACTTCGCCCCTTTGATGGGAAGTTTCGCAATCACGTTGGTGCCTTGAGACTTCTGGAACTGCAAATCAATCTTCGCCTTCACATACGCTGAAGGAATACTTACAGCTTCGATAGAGCCGCCTTTATCCAAGGTCTTCTGCAAAGAACTTAAATCATGTCCTGCATATTTTAAAAGATCTGTCGCAGCCGAAGTCGAAAGCCTCAAAACACCTAAAGTGCTTTCAGACAAAGATCCCTCGAATTTCACCTTACCGAACTTATCAGGCACACCACTCAGAGGCCCGTTGATAACAAGAATACCTACCGCACCTTCATTTTTCGCAACGGTCACCTTATGTTGCAAGCGAGAGTAAAGATTCAAATAATGACGGCGTGCTGGGGAAATATCCGCAGGAAGGTCCGTAAGAACCATAACCCACTTCCCTTTCACATCCAGACCTTTGTAGGAATTGTATTCGACCTCTTTATCGCTGGCAGGCGCCTTAATTCCATAACCGGCAAAAACAATCGGCGCTTCTCTGAACTCTCCGGTTTTTGAGAATGATACGGGCTCATAATCTTTAGAAAGTTCGAATTTCTTGGCATAAGAGCCAACAACTTCAAGTGAATTCTGAGCTCCCAAATTCACACCTGAAGTGAATTCGAAGGTCTGAAAGAAGGAACCCTTAGGCCCAGCCCCTTCAAGCCCCCAAGACTTCAAGAGTTGCGCGAGCTTTTCCGTATAAACCTTTTCTTCGCCAGTGCCCGTTCCGCGCCCCTGCATCTCGGGAGACGAAAGATAGTAAACCCATTTCTTAACATCTTCCACTCGCACATCAGGACTCAAAGAGCCTAGGGCGGGATCCTGAGCCGGAAGACCCAAAAGCTTTCTCGCTAAAGCGTCATCCCACTTCGCAATTAGAATTTGCGATTCGCCCTTTTCATTTCTATGAGTCCAGGAAAGTCCATTCCCATCAGGAGTGAAGACCGGAAGTCCATCAAAACCGTCATCAAAAGTCACGCGCACAGGGGCTTTGGTTCCCGCTGCATCCACAATAAAGAGTTCGAAATTGGAATAACCCAGAACGCTGGACCCAAAAATAACGTAATCACCAGAAGGATGAAAGAAGGGTGCCCAAGACATCGACTTCAAGTGCGTGATTTGTTTCTGATCACTGCCATCGACATTCATGGTAAAGATCTCAGCCGTTGAACCATTCGGAGAAAAACGACGCCATGTGATCTTTTTGCCATCCGCGCTGAAGAACGGTCCCCCATCATATCCCTTACTGTTTGTAAGGCGCTTCACCTGGGTTCCGTCCGCCTTCATGATGTAAATATCCATCATATAGGACGAGTCCTGATCAAAAAGCTTTTTATCTTCCCCCGTCAGAGTTTCCGTATAACCAGCACGATTGGAGGCAAAGGCGATCCACTGACCATCGGGAGAGTAAGAGCCCTCGGCATCATATCCCTTTTCCTTGGTTAAGCGCTGAATGTTCTTACCTTGCAGATCCGACGTGAAGATGTCGTAGTTATCATCAAAGCTCCAAGCATAACGAGCCTTCACTGCCTTCTTACGACTTTCATATTCATCCTGAGTTTTCTTTTGAGTCTCGGGATCCAAATGAGTTGAAGAGTATAATACCTTCGTCATCGACGGATGAATCCATCCACAGGTCGTCTTGCCATGCCCCGGAGAAACGCGGGTGGTATTTCCGGTGAGAAGATCCATGACATACATTTGATAAAAAGGATTTCCCGGTTCCCGTTCACTTTGGAAAATCATCTTTTTTCCATCGGGACTGAAATACCCCTCTCCCGACTTAGGACCTACGAAGGTCATCTGACGAGCTTCACCCACCAAAGCGTTGGGTTCATTCAAAAAAGACCCTTGGGAAGAGCCAGTCTCAGAGGGAGATTTTACTGGTTTAGCTTCCTTAAATTGGCAGGAAATTACAGAGAAAATGCAGGCACTTGTAAGAAGAACTTTCACTTTTTTCATAGTGTGTGTAGGCTAAAAGGAGGTCTTGCTGAAGTCAACTCAACGCCTATGAAAAGAGAACTTATGATGCGCACGTTTCACTGGATTATCATTTCCCTTTCAATGACAGCCTGTGCAAGTCCTTCTCCCTACGCCCTCTCTCAACTGCGCTACTCCCCTCAAGATCTAAAAACCGCCAATCGATCCATCGCCTCGGTTGACCATAAAAAAGAGAATAAATCATATCTCTCTTTGGATCTGCCTTATGCGACCTTTGAAAAGATCCGCCATGATGTGGAAAAATCACAACATACCTCTTTGCAAAATCGCGGAGAGGCGCATATCACTGTCATCACTCCTCCGGAATACAAAAAGATGCAGAAGAAAATCTCTATGAAAGAGATCTCTGCGTTGGCAGAAAGTATGGATTTAAATAAAGCTCCCTATAAGCTTCTTTGCGTAGGAAAAGGGACCGCGAAGGATCACGGGAAGGACGAGTCCACATATTACGTTGTTGTTGAATCAGATCGACTTTTCCAGATTCGTAAAGCGGTACATCTGCTCTACACTTCAAAAGGCGGAAAGGCGGAAGACTTCAGCCCCGAAACGTATCATCCTCATGTGACCTTAGGCTTTACCAAAAGAGATCTTCACTTGGAAGATGGGGTGATCAAGGACGCAAGTTCTTGTATCTATTCCTTGCGCCCTGAAGAAAACGAAAGAAATTAGTAAGTTGATGACAGGGCGCGGTCCAATCCGCCATGTCCGGCAGAACCAGGTCCCAACCACAAAGTGGTTTCTTCAATCAAAGACTGATCCGTAAAACGGCAGACATTGAACGTTTGTCCGTTGGTGTCTTTTCCTTCAACCAACTCCGCACCGAAAGCACCGCAAACTCCCCCACGAGCGGAAGACGAGTTTCTGCTCTTATAAGCTTCGATAGCTTCAGTCACTCCAGAGTTTGTTTTAAAAAGAAAGAAGGCCTCAGCTCCAACTCCGGCGTCTCCAAAGAAACACATGGCAAGTTCTTCGCTGCCCGCTTTTAAAACCCAGAACTGACCTAGGTCAATACGGCAAGTCCTCATCCAAGGGTTGCTAGCGGCAATTCCTGAAGACGCGCCCAAAAAAATCATCGCAATAGAAAGCAATAAAACTCTCATCATCCCCCCAAACTCCTGGTAAAATGAGCCCAAGGAATATAACAGCAGCAGACCAGGGGCAAGTATTCAATGGCCAAATTATTGAAAAAAGGAAGTTTTAACAGGGATGAGCGAGTGCTTTGCCCCCTTCAAGACCTGTGCTCTGGCTGCCAACATCTGGATCTCACTTATGGGGCCCAGTGTGACTTTAAAAAAGATCAATTACTCCAATTATTTACAGAATTTAGTTTACCTTATTTAGGATCCATCCAGGTCCTATCTGCCGGTCCTGCATTTCTTCGGGACCGCTTGGATTTCAGCCTTGAAGAGGGTCGCCTCGGGCTTTACCGCAAAGACCGACGGGAGATTTTGGATATTCCAGGATGTTCCCAGCTTTCCCCAGTCTTACAATCCTGGCTTTCGGAGTTTCGAAAGATACAATGGCCCTTTCAAAAAGGTTCCATCCGCTTACGCATCGGGCCCCAAGGACAAAAGGGGGTCTGGCTTGATTTTGCAAATATCGATATTAAAACATTGCTCGATGAAAAGACGATTTTACACAACCTCCAAAAAGAGGCCTTGGTGGAAATCGGTCAACGCCGCAAGGTCCCTGTTTGGACCGGGAGTGAATTTAAACTTCGTGATCCTGAAATGCATGTTTGGTTTCAAACCTGGATGAACGAGCGTCCCGTTGATTTATTTTGCCAAGTGGCGAGCTTCACTCAACCCAGTCTTCGCGCCAATAAGATTATCTGTGATGTTATTAATGGCTGGATTCAATCTTTTCCTCGATCACGCTTGATTGAGTTTGGATCTGGTATCGGCAACCTAACGTTGCCCGCTTTAGCTGCGGCGGAGTCTCTGACAGCCTGTGAAATTGATGCCTTGTCTTTAGAGGGTCTCCAAAAGACACTTGAAAGTCTGCCTGAGGATTTACAAGTTTTACGTCAAAAGATTGAGATCCATCGCGGTGACTTTCAAAAGAAGCTGACTCAGGATTTTTCTCAATTCGATGGGGTCTTGGTGAATCCACCCCGTTCTGGTCTTATGAATTTTTTAAGTCCGCTTGAAGAACTTCCTGCCAACAAAAGGCCGCCCTTCTTCATTTACATGTCTTGCTTTCCTGAATCCATGGCGAAGGATGTCGTTCGACTTAAAGAATGTGGTTATGATTTAGAGGAGGTCTACATCGTCGATCAGTTCCCACAGACCTCTCACTACGAAGTTTTAGCGCTACTTCAAAGAAAATAAACGCAGTCCGGAAATAATTCCCGCGAGATCTTTCCCTAAACAAAGAGAAAGAATAGGCAACGTAACGACCCCCGTCAGTAGGATCAGGGTGCTTCTTAAGGCCACTCGAGCCAGGTAACCCGATTGAAGTCTTTCATGGGGCTGCCCTAAGCGTAAATCACAGGACCACTCTCCAATGGTGGATCCCATCAAACTGCGAATGGTCACCATGTAGATCCAACCGCAAACAAAGAAAACTTCAAAAAAGAAAGTGGCTTCATGTTGGCTGTGCAAAAGCCCTTTAAAAATACCGCCGACTGATGTTTTCACGACAAGGGAAAACATCAAAATAAAGACACAGCTTGCGGAAATCAAAATAAGTCCATCAATAAGAGACGCCAACCAAGACCATAGCGCCAAACGGTGTCCTTTGCGACGCGCGGAAGGGCCACCATGAAATCCCGTATTTTGATCAAACTGAATATTCTGGCGATCTTTAAAAAGATTATTAATTCTTGAAGGCGCAGGGGCCCCTGGAGAACGTCGGCGCGGAGTCGGCCCTCTTAACGGCACAGGGGCTTCTCTTTTTAGAGGAGCCCGCTGCGGATTCAATCTATCTTGATGTTTATCAATATTCATTTTTCTCTTTCAAAGAGTCTTAGCGAACGCCGCCCGCTCTTCCTGGAGAATCTGTTTTTGAACCGCCCTCAGTGGTTGTCGGAGTCGGAGGAGGCACAACCACAGGAGGAGGCTCCACTGTCGGCGCCGGAGTCACCGTCGGACTTGTCGTCGCTGTCGGCTCAGGCACTGGAGCTGGTGGAATATAGACAGGACTATTGTTTTTCGCTTTGCTGTCTTTATTTGTGATCCACCAGAACAATCCTAAAGCCAAAGCTCCGATACCTACTGGAATAATCCAGTTCTTATTGCGACACCAGAATCCACAACTGCTGTCTTCACCTTTGATTGGAGGAGTGTCTTTACCACCGGGCAAATCACCACTTCCACCAGCATCAACGACCACGCAACCAGGACCTTTTTTATCGCCTTCGCCGATCTCACCCTCTTTAGAGCCTTCAGCACATACGCATTTTCCATCGGGTCCAGCCACAGAGCCCGGCATTTTGTCGTTACAATTAGGTTCGCCAGGATTTGGAAGAGGTCCCGGAGGGCCTGGAGGTTCTGGGTTCGCCGCAAAAGACTGAAGCGAGAAGGCACGAGTCTTAATTTCTTCACACGCAGACACTTGGTCTTCACGCTTCTTTTGAATATCTTTTAAAGGAGCCTGTCCGCACTCTGCAATAGCCGAGTTAATATAAGTTTGCAAGTCACCAAGGTAAGAAGAGATCTGCGCATATTGCTCTTCCGAGATCTTTCCCTCGTCATTGAGATTTAAGTTGATATCTTGGTTTTTAACTTTCTTCAAGTAGGACTCAATAATGCGTTTTTTATTCTCACCCTCTTTTTTAGGATCTGCATTTTGCAGGGGAGATTTAGAGTTACAAACGCGCGTCGCATACTTTACTTCAGAACGAGATACGCAGTACGCACCCCCGCCTTGATCAAATCCGTAAACCATCGGGTTACATGCCACGCCATTGTTCGCACAACTAGCCTGACTATCACGCATTTTCGCTTTTAAATCTAAAGCGCCTTGGCTGCTTCCACCGCAAGATCCGGACTCACCATAGATAGATAAGTATCCCGCGACGATACAAGGTTTTCCCGTCAAACCTGTTCCTGCAGCTTGAGCCTCTTCACCGAAGAAGTACTGCAAAACCCATTCATACTTTTTATTGATTTCGTTATACGCCTGAGCGCCGTAGATAACTTTATAAACACGTTGCGCAGACTCCATCGCTAAACGCAAACGGATGAGGTATTCCGCTTTCTGATAAGAAGTCAGGCTTTTATATTCTTTAAACGTCAAAACAGAATTTTTACCCAAAACCGGTTGAGTCCCCGTTTTGAGAGCTTTCCCTACGATGGGATCTTGCTTCGCCATTTTTCCCGCAAGATCATTAAAGCTGTTGTAGTTAAGAAGCTCTTTCTTCGTAAAAGAAACACCATTGACCTTCAATGGATTTTCTTCGTCACCTGTGAACGTCAAACTTGTGCTTTGGCCGTCCTTCGACAAGGTCAAACGAACCTGTTCTTTACCGTCAGCATCTTTAAAGCTTGTGGCTTCCACGGAAGGCATCATCTCTTGGTGATTCAATGCCACCCACTGATCCATCTGCTTTTGCAAAGTCGCAGGATACACATGGCGAACCATTCGCCAGAATTCACCTACTGTCATTTTTTTTGTAGTCAGAGCCGTTTCTTTTAAGTATTGATTGATCAGCTTCTTCTGATTCGCGGCCGCGGCGCCTTCTGCCACGGGGGAAATACACATCGTCACAACGGAGATCCCGGCAGCAAATTGTTTTAATAGAGAAACAGGTTTAAAATTCCATCTCATAACGACCTCATGCTTTTGAGTCTTTTCGGTACACTTTCTAAATAACTTAACAAGAACCTAGACTTACCCTGAGCTTTCTTCATTTGTCTCAATTTGAGACCGAAACCAGTCCAGCAGGTAAGCGCGATCCCGCCCTTCCAATCCTTTAAACTTCAAACGCAAAAGGTTGTCGCCATACTCGACCACCCTGGCTTTGATTTTAATATTGCGAATTTCAGGAAAGATCACATCCACATAACGAAGATCCCGGGAGCCACCCGCCATGTGCCGCTTCAAGCGAATGCGCGCACCACTGGCAGAAATCGACTCTGTCACGCCGGTAAAAATATCTTGAGCCACGACTTCCACGGGGGTGCGGAATTCGTAACGATGCGCCGTTGGAAAAAGCCAACGAGCCCGACGATCCAAGTAAGGAAACCGGAAATAAAAAACCACAAATAAAATCGAAACGGTGACTAAACTAGAAATTCCCAACTGCCACTGGGCAAAATTCCCCTCATAATTAAGGTCATGGCTTAAAAAACGATAGCTATTGATTGCCAAAACCACAAAAAGGGCGCCGATCGCCAAAGACCACGTGGTTTTATGGGGACGAAAAAGCAATAGACCCGTCACAAAAAGAAGACTTAACCAGAACCAATCTAACGAAGAAACCGTCTGCAGAAATGCATAAAAAACCGAAGGCTTATACCACTCCGAGATTCCACTACCAGCAAAACTGATCGCTAAATTACCAAGGGGGGCTAAAAGAAAAAGATATGCTAAAAGAAAAATCCCCGCGGGCTTTTTAAGCTCTGCCTGTGTCATCCAACCTCCGTTTTTATACTAAACGAAGGGGGCTTCACTGAGGATGTTTTCTTTGATTAGCCAGACCTTAGTTGGTGCGTTTTCCGGGAATTGAAATGACCGTCTTAGGCTCTTCAGGGTTCTTTTCATCATCCCCCTTATCCTCGACCGTCATTTTACAGATCTCTACAAGAGTATTTTCTTTAACCAAAGAATAGATCTCTTCGATCTCTTGATCCGTCACAGCCACACACCCTTGGGTCCAATTCGCAGGATGCGCCATTTCAACCCAATAGCGTTTGCGTTTATCCGTCGGAAAGCCATGAATCATGATGTCACCGCCGGCGGATTTTCCTTGGGCTTTGGCGAATTCAAGGTCTTTCTTGTTGGGATAGGAAATGTGCAGGCTTTTCAGGTACTGACTTTGGGGATTTTTATAGTCTACAAAATACACGCCTTCGGGTGTTTTATTATCGCCCTCAAATTGTTTGTGCCCTACGGGATTACCACCAAAAGCCACGGGATAATATCGCAAGACCACTTCGCCCGAAATCAAATAAAGTTCTTTGCGATCCTTGGAAACCACAATCCGCTCGATCTTCACACCTTCATCTTTAAGTCTTTGAACCGTCTGATTCGAGCGATCTAAAAGCTTATCAACCTGAGTGATGTCATTACAAAAACGATAGTTCTTGTCTGCGGCTTTCGAAGCCGCCTGAGCGTGGGTAGATAGAGAACTTAAAGCTAGAAGCACCAGAAGAGTTTTTTTCATGACTTGAAGTTATAACACAGACCGCCCTATGAAGCATGGCTTTGTGGTTTTATTTTTTTGTAAAACATTTTGAAGTGTTATCTGAAAATAAAATGGTCCCTGCGCTTCTGCAAGGACCTAAACTTGTCACTTTGTAAGAAAGTTCGTCAGCGAAATCACCGACTCATGGACGAACAAGACTGAATGCAACTTTCTCGAGCAAGGGTCACGCGAGGAGCCATACAGTCCGGAGTCCCTTTGTGGCGAACAACAGAGAGAGTTCCGATATTGGGTGTGTACGTCTTGCCGTTGAATTTTGCCAAACAGGTATAGTAGGCGTACTTCTCAAGACCGGTCTTCATCTTGGCGCTGGTGGGAAGATAATTGCGGGCTTCGTAATAGTTAATTCCGATCCCCCCCTTGCTTGGGGCACTTTGCGCAACCACGAAATCGAAACGATCTGACGTGAGTTTAGAGCAGTCCGCTTCTGTTTTTACTGACGAAATTCCAAAAGGATCCGCTCCGACTTTATCAATCAGAAGCACATGCCCATAGACCGCCACAATGTCTCCGGCCTTCATGGTTGTTGTCGCAGACACTGAGATTTTATTTAAACAGGTTAATCCATTGTCCTGCGGCTCTACATAGGAACTTGAACCCCAGGCCCAAGAGTCCGACGCTTTTAAAGGTCGCCCCGCCTTCAAACGAAGTCCCGCCGTCGCCATCGACGTGAAGACATATCCCGAGCAATCAATTCCTAAAACACTGGTTCCATCTCCATTGTTCTTAAACAAATCAATCGGAGAATCTGCGGCCGTGGTGGCGTAAGGTTTTCCGCCATAATCATAAATCAAAGGACTTTGGCGCACATTAAAGCAACCCTGTCCGTAGCTGCTCATGTCGCGAATATAGTAGTGAGTACTTTGAACTTGAGGAAGACTAGCAATCATACGCTTACTGCCCACGCCGTCGGGATGCTTACCCACAATGCTGATCCCTTGCACTTCCGGAGTTTGCTCATTCATGGAGGGCAGTTGTAAACTCTGACAACTCTGATAAGCCGTCGCAAAGGCCCAGCGGCCACCAAAAACAGCCAAACTAGAACCACTGCTCAAGGCTTGGTTTTTATGGTACTCATAATCACGATTCGGCTCCGGAGTTGAAACGGGAGGTTGAGGTTCCGCTCCACCTCCACTGACGGACCCCGCGCTGGAGTCTCCCGTATCCGTGGAAGGAGCCGGGCAGTTTAAATCAAAAGTTTGAACCGTCTTCTGAAGACGACCAAAACTTCCACGAACCTTATCTTGCATATAGGCACGGAAAACAGTCGAGCGATCCCCGACATCAATGGCGGAAAGCAGTATTAAGAGCTGCTCAGGACTCTCCACGCGCTCCCCTTGAGGGGCTTCTTCCAAAAGAGCTTCCACAAGCTTGTCTAAATCTTTAGAGAGAAGCTCTAGGTCTTTATCGTTAAGCTGAGGATTTTCCTTAGCCAATTTTTCTAACTGCTCATGAAGCGCTTGCTTCATGGTGTCGGCAGCGGGAATCGACTTTTGCTCTAGAAGATAGGTCTTCAGTCCATCCCAAAGCTTGGTCTCAAGCTGGTTGTCTTTACAGGCAATGTCCTGAACTGTTTGGGAGGCGATATCATTTACGGCTTCATAGCCTTTCGGGGCGCAGGCCGTCATCATCAAGGTCGTCGTTACCCCAAGGGCAAAATAAATACTGTGCGTTCTCATGCTGACTTTATCGGCAGCTCTGAGTCGACAGATGACCCTCCTCACAAATTTTAGACTCGACTAGACTAAAAATTAGTCACTATAATGGGACTTTAAAAGGACCTTCACACTATGGCAGAAAAGTTTATCAGAATTCAGGCACTTTATGGGCTTCTTGAGCTTGAACCTTTCATTCTTCTTGGATGCTTAATTGCGATCACCTGGGTTTTTTATAAGTTCTTTTTACGCGAGGCCAGCGAAGAAAGACATCGCAGCATTCGCAATCACTTCCGCACTTTGCTTCGTCACTATGTGGTTCTCAGTTTTCTTTTTTTACTTTTCATATTTTTGCAAACCTCCGAGCCTCAACTTGGCAATATGGCCAAAGTCACTCCCTACGTCGCCGTGGTTTTATTTATCTGGGGAAACGTTGTTTTTGTTAAGACCTCTCGACTGATCGTTTTACAGTATCTTTTCCTCGGATCCATGAAACATGGAGTCCCTCTCCTCTTGGTCAATATCTTCTCTTTAATCCTTTCTATTGTTTTGACCTTCTGGGGTATTGCCCATGTCTTCGGACTTGAGGTGGGGCCTTTGCTTGCGACATCAGCAGCCGCTTCGGTGATTCTGGGTTTGGCATTGCAAGACACTTTGGGAAATCTTTTTGCGGGCATTTCTTTGCAGGTGGATCGAAACTTTGAAATCGGCGACTGGCTTGAGATTGTCAGCGGTATTCAAAAGACCGTAGGTCAGGTGCGTGAAATCACCTGGCGTTCAACGACCCTGGTCGGTTTCTCGGATGAGCTGATCACTTTGCCGAATCGTTTTATGGCGAACGCCACGATCTCGAATTACTCCCCGCCTGACACCCCCATTCTGCGTCGCCAAATTTTTCGCATTGCCTATGGTGAAAATGTCGAGCTGGCAAAACAGCTTTTAGAGCGCACCGCTGCGGGGATTGGAGAGGTCCGGGGGATTCCCGCTCCGTGGGCCTATGTCAGCGATACGAATGAACACTGGATTGAACTAAAAATTATTTACTTTATCGACAATTATGGATCCCAGTTCAGCGTGGGAGATAAAGTGTACGTCCGCGGGGTTGAGTCCTTGCGCTCAGCGGGTGTGAAATTAGCTCGACAAGTGATCGAACTTTCAGATAGAACGCCCGTATCATGACAACAGCAGTAGATTTTAATCACCCCTTAGCGGTGAAAATCAGAAAACAAATCGTCCAAGCTCTTAACGACTTCAATATGATTGAAGACGGCGACAAAATCATGGTGTGCGTTTCTGGAGGAAAAGACTCCAGCGTGCTCTTGGCTTTATTGACCGAGATTCAAAGACGCTCGGAAAGACGCTTCCAACTTGAAGCCGCCATTTTAGATCAAAAACAGCCGGGATTTGAACCCAGTCAATTCAAACTCTGGGTTGAAAGCCTGGGCGTGAAGCTGCATATCGTTGAACGCGATACTTACTCTATTGTTAAAGAAAAAGTTCAAGGAAACACTTACTGCTCTTTGTGCTCGCGCCTTCGTCGCGCGATTTTATACGATTATGCGCATGACAACGGCTTCACCAAACTGGCTTTAGGGCACCACCGAGACGATGTGGTTCATACCGCTCTTCTAAATTTATTTTACGTGGGAACAACAGCAAGCATGCCACCTAAGCTGAAGTCTGATGATGAACGTAATATTTTAGTTCGCCCCTTATGTTATGTTTCAGAGAGAGATATTGAAGAACTCGCCGCAGCTTGGGCGTTCCCGGTGATTCCTTGCAATCTCTGCGGGTCCCAGGATGGATTAAAACGTCAACGTATGAAGCGACTTGTTCGGGATCTCGAAAAAGAAATCCCTAATATCTACGCCTCCATTCAGACAGCGATGTCGAATGTAAAACCCAGCCAGTTGATGGATCAGGAACTTTGGGATTTTAAAAATCTTAAGACTTAATACTGATATCAAGCTTCGAGAGCAGCTTGCTCTCGAAAAACAATCTTTGTCGGACTCCGCATAAAGTTTCAACGGGGCGTGTCCTTCGCGACCTCTGCCCACACACTCCATCTCCAATAAATCAAGTTTGAAAATCATCTTGTCTCGTTTTGAGACAAATCCTTCTTGGACCACTTGTTGCTTTGTTTATCAGGCATTGGAGGAATTTATGAAAAATCAAAGCAAGAAGGCTCTTTGCCTGTCGTTAGTTATGGCCCTATCTATGAATGTCTCTATCGCCCAAGCGCAGGTCTCTGCCCTTGCGGCAACGTCCTCAACAGCAGCAGCAACCCCATCTGTCGATGAAACTCTTAAAAAATCATATGAACTGCGAAGCCAATTAGAACACGATATTTTAGAAATAAATCAAGAGCTCTTGGATCGAGAGGCCAAATCAAGTAGCCAAGCCCTCAAGGCAGGCCCGGAAACAGCTCTTCTCTTTGCAGTTTTCACAGGAAGTGTCTTGGCCGTAATGAGTCACGTCGATGAGATGAACTCAACCATCGAGGTCGGAGCACGTTCAAAAGCTGAACTAGAAAACACTTTGGTCTTGTTAAAAAATAACAGACAAATGTTGTATCAATCTTTTGAGCTAAAAAAACTTATGGCCTCAAACAATATTGCCGCCGATCAGGTGACGGCACGAATGGACTCTATGATCTCCTCTTTAGAGGCGAATTTACAATTACTGAAGTCCAAAAAGGTGAATGATCCCGTCGCCACCCGCCGCCTCTTCCTCTATAGCGAGATCATCGAAGGAAATGTTTCACATCTCAAAGAGCTTCGTGCAGCCACCATGAAACCTCAAGTTTCTGAACTGGAGCTAAAAGCTCTCTCTCAGAAATCTCTGGACATGGTAAAAAATCAAAAAGTCATGCGCACAAAACTGACCAAGGACTACATCTATCAAATGCGAAATTTAGGTAAATTCGTTCAGTTCGGAGAAAAAGCGAAAATCTATAAGAAGACTCTTCTGGGCGCTTCCTTCGCGGCTTTGACTTCTGCCGTCGCCTATTTCGGATATAAATTGAACTTCGGCGAAAAATCAGTCCACGACATGAGCCTTGATGAGCTGAAAGCCGCTTTGGACGAAAAAACAAAGGCCTTTATCTCTGTCG
This sequence comes from Bdellovibrio sp., assembly GCF_047637665.1. Lineage (NCBI taxonomy): Bacteria > Pseudomonadati > Bdellovibrionota > Bdellovibrionia > Bdellovibrionales > Pseudobdellovibrionaceae > Bdellovibrio > Bdellovibrio sp. The sequence continues at coordinate 41,983 of NZ_JBLJBT010000003.1, forward strand.
AAGAAAAAATCAATAATCTCAACATCGACCAAATCGAGATGCGCCTTAGTGCCTCTCAAGAATAAAACCAACTTAAGATTGTAAGAAAATTTAAACGCTGTTTGAGGGAGAGAAATCTGGTTCTTCCCACTTAACCAGATAAGGCGATGAGTCAAAAAAGATAAGCATAAGTC
>NZ_JBLJBT010000004.1:0-5639 GCF_047637665.1 Bdellovibrio sp.
CGAATCTTATTACGAAGTGGGATCTTTCTTCTTCAAAAGGACCCATCGTTGTTCGCATCTCTTCTGCGGTGCCCGTGGATTATGTTGAGGCCGTGAAAGAGGGCGCTCTTTATTGGAATAAGGTCTTCGGAAAAGAAGTTATCGTCACTAAAACCGGCGTTGATCCTCAGGCGGGGCCGGAAGATCGCAGTATCTTTATCCGGTGGATTCCTTGGTTGGATTCGGGTGCCGCCTATGCCATTGGTCAGTCAGATCCTTTGACCGGGGAGCTTTTAAGAGCCCAAGTGTTTATGCCGTCGGTGTTCACTCGCGTCGGTTCTGCGGATCTTGTCGGTCTTAATGGGAATATTCCCGTCGCAGCGGGAGCTGTCGCCTGTGATCTGACGCAAAGTCTGCTCGCGGTGAATAAGATTGCCCGTGAAGCCAGTGATTCTCAGCGATTGCGTTTGGCGCAAGACAGTGTTCGTTCGACCGTGGCTCACGAATTGGGTCATGCCTTGGGACTTCGTCATAACTTTGCAGGATCTTTCTCGGTTAAAGCGTCCGCAAAAGATGTTTATGAATCGGCGAAGACGTATTTGAAAGACTTGGCTCATCAGGGGCTTGAGACTTCAACCTCGATCATGGATTATGTGAGCGGCATTGATAATATTTTGATGTCGGCAAAAATCAAATATGCGCCCTTGTCCTACGATAAGATGGCGATGGATTGGGCTTACTCTTCAAACGACACGGCGTTGGATGAAAAGATCTCTAGATATTGCACTGACGATGATATCGCTTTGGCAAACAGTCAGGGATTGCAAGTTTACGGTTGTGAGCGTTTTGATGCCGGCAATAACCCTCTTTTAAGAAAATATTTGGATGCCAAAGACGAGCAACAAAACTTTGTGAAGATCCTCTTTGCCTCTATCATTGGTCGAACTTACCCCGGGGATCAGCCAGAGGTTGTGAACAGCTTGGATTCTGTTTTGGCCGAAACCGTCAAATGGGGCAAGGTCAATCAGGATGATCTCAAGTTTGTCGGTCAAGCTTTGATGGATACAACAAAGAATTCGACACCGGCGCCGAGTTTTGCATCTTTGGAAAGCGTCAAGTCCGGCCAGGTGCTTTATTCTAAGTTCGGTATGGATGAGGCCTTGACCAAAGAGCGCGCTCGCTCTTTAGCGGCGGCTGGGGGTTATGCATTGATCTTGAACGATCTGTGGAGAAATGCGGATGGGACCATTGCGGTTGATTGGTTGAATCGTCAGATTGAAGACTTAAGAACAAGTTCCTATCTTGCAAAAGGGAAGACCTTGGCGGGGCGAGAATACAATTTGACCGCAGAACAACAGGGTAAGATTTTGAGTTTCTACCAAAGTCTTTTGCCCGGAAATAGAAAGGCCTTGGCGGCGGGCCTCACGACTTTGTTACCGCGAATTGAAGAGACAGAACAGGCGGACAATGGTGCGGCTGTTGTAGTAAGCGCCCTTCTGCCTAAAAATTTAATTTCAGAAGATGAGGCTGTTTCCTTAGCAAACCTCTACTTGGATTTGGTTGCCGCCAATGAAGGCGAAGAAGTTGTGAAGGTCGGGGCAGGTCTCACCAAAGAAGTGAAAGTGGCGAAGGTTTTCCTGACGGCAGAAGAAAGAGCAAAGTGGTCGAAGCTTCTTTCTTCAAAAGGGCTTCGCTTTGATATGGATGGTAAAAAGGCGTTGGTTCGTAAGTCTCAATATGAGAAAGTGAACGCCTTCTTAAAGGAAATCGATCCGCAGTTGGATTTGAGCACGGTGAAGAAACCCGCAGAATTAGCCACTCAGCTTCTGCAGCAAGGCCTTGTGGACGCGAAAGCAGCGGGTTGGTTGAACTCGGAAGTTGCTGTTCTTCAGGGGTTGGATAAGCTTTTGTAGATTTCCTAGACATCTGAGTACATAAATCGTCCTTTGTGAAAAAGTCGTTTCAGGTTGAAACGACTTTTTTGTTTTTAAAGCAATAGGTTCGGTTTCCAGTTGGTCTGGCTCTTGCCTTATAGGTTGGCAGGAGGCACTTATGAATCAATCTTTCTTTAACAAATCAGCGATGGGGATCCTTGTACTAATGGCTCTGTCTTTGTCCGCTTGCGGTAAGAAGGATGATGGAAGTGCCGTTCGCGTCGCAGGCCGAGGAAATACTGTCGCAACAAACAGTGTGGTTCCGAATAACTGCGGAAACACGGCGATGAACTGGGGTAAGATCTATGATCCTTACGCTTCGGCGCAGTTTGAAAATCAAGTGAAGAGTTTTGTATCAGCGACTTTAGACCCCCAAAGCTTGGGAACGATCAGCGGTAATATCAATGATAAAACCGGAATCGATTTCAGAGGAACTTTTCAGTTTGACAGCCAAGGGAAGCTTGTCACCACGGCTTCTTCTGTGACTATTAAGATCTTCGACTCTTATGTGAATCAGGTTTATAATGGTCAGACCATTCAACCCTACGTTGTAGAGTTCACAGCGGCTGCAGAGGGAATGATTAATCGTACTACGCGTCAATTTCAGGTTCGCTTTAAAGACAGTTACGGCGAGATCGTGTTCCAGGGTCAGGTTAATAACTCGACTGTAGAGGGCACTGTCTACTATCAAAACTACACGGCTGTTGCGGGCTATCAGGCAACAAGTGGAACTTTAGGAAGCTTTAAAGCCTACACTTGCTCTTTGATTAAATAAGCGCCGCGTCTTGCTTCGACCCCTATCGAGTTTGAAGATAGGGGTTATGCCTCAACGTTTCATCTTTGACTCTTCTATTCTTAATTCAGTTGTTGGGGGGCATTCGGCTATCGAAATCCCCAAATTGAACATTCATTCTCTTGAGGCGGCCTCCTCATTTCTTTTAAGTTACGGATTTGACGTCAATAAAGAAAGCGATCTTGAAAAGCTTTGGTACTATCACCGTCGCGCTTTGGTGTTGATGGTGGAAAAGCTGGGGTTTGAGGACGCAGATTTGCCTGAGGTCTTTCGCGACCACAAACAGTTAGGTGATTTGCGCCGACTTCTTATTTACGCCAGCTCCTCGGATCCCGAAGAACAGAATCTGCAGCGCTGGGCCTGCGCGATCATTCGCTGCATGCATGTTTTTGTTCACGCTGAAAATGATCTTTTCAGTTCTTTTTCAGAAGAGATTCAGTCCCAGATCTTAACACCTTTTCAAGATTGCATCTTGCATGATGGCACGACTCATCGAACCTTTTTAAAAAGTCCCATAGACCAGTTGGATCCGATCGAGCTTTTGGGGTTTGAGGTCAAGCCGTTTAAAACATCCTCTAGCACGGTGATTAAGCTTTTAGCAAAACCCGATGCTTTGGCCATGAAGATCTTTGATAAGCTGGGTGTGCGTTTTATCACGCGCAACCTGTTTGATACTTTTCAAGTGGTTCGTTTTTTAATTCGTGAAAATGTGATCAGCTTTCCTCATATTATGCCGGATCAAAGTTCTAATAACTTGTATCCGGTAGATCTGTTCATGCAGGTTTGTGATGATCTTTCCCATCGTTTGGATACTTTGGATGAAAAAAGCATTCAGGCGGCTTTTGATCAAAAGTTGGCAGAGCAGGGGGAGAACGTGAAGTTCTTGCGTAAAGAGAACTTCTTTTCCGGAGAAGACTACCGTTTTATTAAATTTATCTCTCGTAAGTTAATCCATGTGCGTCCTCCGGGAGGAAAAGAGGATTTCAGTTTCTTCTATCCTTTCGAGGTTCAGATCATGGATCAGTCGGCGCACCAAAAGATTTTGTCGGGGCCTTCTGAACATCAGGCTTATAAAGAAAGACAAAGGAACGCCGCCCGCAAGCGTTTGTTCCCAGAGTTGAGTTAATATGCTTTTGAAATTGCTTTCGTACCCTCGTTCATTATTGGCTTTAATTGTTTTTCCCATTCACACGATGTTTTGTTCGTTGGCGATGATCGTCGTGAATCTCACGATGAAAAATCGTCCATTGGAAGACAAGATCGTGGTCTTTTGGACCAGCAACGCCTGCCGAATGTTCGGAGTCAAAGTGCAGGTCCAAGGCTTAGAGAATCGTCCCGCCGGAGGATTTTTGTATGTCTTTAACCACACAAGTTTTTTTGATATCTTTGCGATGAACGGGTATTTGGGAAGCTTTCGTTTTGGAGCTAAGATTGAGCTTTTTAAAATTCCCGTATTCGGGCCGGCGATGAGACGCGCGGGGATTTTGCCGATTGCTCGCGATCGACGAGAAGAGGTCTTTAAGGTGTATCGCGAGTCTGAGGCTCGCATCAAAGCGGGGGAACGTTTTGCTCTAGCCCCCGAGGGAACTCGTCAAAAGACAGAGCGATTAGGGCCGTTTAAATCGGGACCCTTTATCTTTGCTATCAATGCGCACGCGCCGATTGTTCCGGTAGTGATTAAAGGGGCTGCGGCGATCCTGCCTAAAGGGCATATTATTCCAAACTGGGGAGTGTGGAGTCGTACCGTGACCTTGCACGTACTGCCGCCGGTGGACCCCTCAGAGTACACGATTGAAACCCGCCCCCAGCTTCAGGAGCGGGTTCGTAGCATGATGGCGCCGTATCTTGAGCAAGAAGCTCACTCTAAGTCCTTGTAAAGACAAAGAAATTTGCAGCTGTTGACATTGTATATACAAGTATATACAATATGAAAATGCTCTTATATGAAATTGTTGATGCTTTTAAGGACGCGAAACTCAAATATGCCGTTGTTGGCGGATATGCTCTTGCTTTGCATGGGCTGGTGCGTGCAACCATGGATGTTGATTTTGTATTAAGCCTTACTCAGAAGGACTTTGAGCTTGCTGAAAAGACCCTTGGGAAGATCGGCTTGCAATCTCGTCTTCCCGTGCGAGCTCAAGACATTATTAAAATGCGCAAAGAGTATATTACAGAGAGAAATTTGATAGCCTGGTCTTTCGTTGATTATAGAAATCCCTCTAGACAGGTAGACATTCTAATCACAAAAAATCTTTCTGAAATGGATATTGAAAAGATATCAGTCGCGGGAAGAAAGATTTCCGTTGTAACGCTTCAAGAGTTATTAAAGATGAAACAAGAGTCCGGACGCCCTCAAGATCTTATTGATATTGAAAATATACAGGCGAAGCTCAATGAGAAAAAATAGACGATCTGTTAAAACTAAAAATCCTACAATATCTCCAGAGGAAGCTGTTCAGTTTCTAGAAGATATGCGGTTAATGTCGATGAATGTCGATGAGCCAACAGTTGCAATCAGCTTACGAGTTCCCGGTAATGTTCTAAGAAGTATTAAAGTTAAAGCCGGGTCTAAAGGTAAGAAGTATCAATCGCTGATGATCGAATATCTTCGCAAAGGTCTGCGCGAAGAAAATTGAATCAAGCTTGGGGAATTGAAAGTTTGAGCCGATCTGCGGATGGCAGCTCGTAGTAGGGCGAAATGTAGTTTTGTATACCCGAGCATCTAAAATGCAAAAAAGCAAAATGGGGCAACCCATTTTGCTTTCAAGAAGGAACCTTTCCATAACCAAATGGGAGGTCCCTATGTCGGACATAAATATCCAGCTTCACCGCTGGAGAACTGTTCGTCGTTTTTTGCGATTGGCTAAAGGAGTTCTTAGTCTAGTTTTACTGATCCTTGAGATTCTCAAGAAGATCAAAGATATAGTTCATTA
>NZ_JBLJBT010000005.1:0-120783 GCF_047637665.1 Bdellovibrio sp.
TTAATGTAGATTCCGTTTTCTTGGGCTTGCGCGAAAACAGGTGAAAGTCCAAGGACGAGGAGCACGGCCAAAAGCTGCTTTATCATAAGATTCCTCCTAAAAAGTTATTCTGGGAACCCAATAAGGATTCCATCGACAGACACGACCGCCAAGAACTTTTCTGGCGGAGCCGGGAAGGGCGCGGATCGATCAATTGTTGCTAATACTTCTTCATCGTAGCTGGTATTGCCGCTCGATTTAATAATTTTTCGTCCCAAAATATTCCCGCGCGAGTCGATAAAGACGCGCGCTTGAGCTTTAAAGTCTCGCTTCGCCAACCACTCTGGCAGGGCCCAGTTTTGTTTGATGTGGCGATCTAAATCTGAAGCGTAAGATTCGTGTTGAAGTTTTGTCAGACCGGTCAGTGAAGTGCCGGGAGACAACACATTGCCTTTAATTTTCGAAGCCCCTGTATCGGATTTTCCAGCACCAGGAGGACTCTTTCTTTTTTCTTCAGCCACGTCTTCTTTGATTTTCTCAAGGGCTGCCATGGCTTTAAGTTTTTCCAGAGCACTTTGTTGCTTGGACTTCACCTTCTCAAGATTCACCCCATCATCTTCTTTTTTGGGGTGTTCTTTTACAGGTTCTACCTTGGGTTCGACTTTCTTTTCGACGACTTTTTCCACAGGCTTTTCAACAGGTTTTACCGCAGAAGTCTCTTTATCAGGAAGAGCCGCCTTGGCCTCCTCCTTGGAAGGTGGGGGTAAAGTTTTGGGTTCGACCTTGTCGGGCAATCCGACGATATCGACGCGCACGGCTTGAGAAAAATCAATGGGCTCAGAAGAAAAGAACACAGTCTTCAAGGTGAAGATAGAAACAATCAACGCATGCAGGGCAAAGGAAACCCCGAGGCCGCGCGAAAGTTGTTCATCTTGTTGGTTGTCTTCTTCTAAGTAATTCACTGTTCTTTAGGTAAGGTGATAAGACCAATGTTAAAAATTCCCGCAGCGCGAACTTCGGCCATGGCTTCGGCGACAAAACCATAATCCACTTTGCGATCTGCCTGGATATAAACCTGTTTGTTCTTTTTGTTTTCAAAGATAGCTTTTAGTTTTGGGCGAAGTTCGTTCATGGCAATTTTTGTTTTTGCCACGGTCATCTTTTGATCCGGCCCAATGACCAAAACAAAAGGCTCATCGTTCAACTCCACGCCCGAAGACGACGTTTTGGGAAGATCGACTTCGATTCCCTGTTGCATCAAGGGAGTGGTCACCATGAACATAATGAGAAGCACCAGCATCACATCCACGAGGGGAGTGACGTTGATTTCGCTCAATGTTGCGCGGCTTTTTCCTTTGCCGCCGCCAGAACCCATTCCCATGTTAGTTTCCTTGGAAGAAGTTTCTTTTTACAATATTCAAGAAGTCCGCGCTGAAATTATTCAAGGCGATTTCTTGCTTACGGATGCGCGAAATAAAGTTGTTATACAAAACAACCGCAGGGATGGCTGCCGCCAATCCGATGGCTGTGGCAATCAAAGCTTCAGAAATACCCGGAGCAACAACGGCCAAGCTGGCTGTGCCTGTTTGACCAATTTTATGGAAAGAGCCCATGATTCCCCACACGGTTCCAAAAAGACCAATGAAGGGTCCCGTACTTCCGGTTGTGGCAAGAACGGTCAAGCGAGACTCCAGTTTCGCGATCTCGTTTTCAGAAGCTTTGTTGAGCATGCGCTCCAGATTGTCGAGACCAGACAAGATGGGCTTATCGCCCTCCGTTTTTGCCAACAAAGGGGATTCCGAGATTTTCTTCATCTCAAGATAGGCCGCCTTAAAAACACGCGCGACGGACGATTCATTATACTGATCAATGTCTTCATAAAGAGTGTCTAAAGAGTTCACCTTCCAAAATTTATTAAGAAAGAGCTCGTCAGATTGTTTCATCTTTTTAAAGGTCTGATATTTGGAATAACCAATAGCCCAGCAGAACACAGACAAGATGATCAGAATCAGCAAAGTCAGTTGCACAATGGGGCTAGCTTGAAAAATCGCATCAATGGAGCTGGTATTCACTGATACAGAGGGGGCGGCCTGGGCCACATTAACAAAGGATAGAACGGACATATCTTGACCTCCGATGGGGGACGCAAACCCGTCCCTAGAGTAAAAAGATATGCTCAAATGCAGTCGAGTTCAACCTATTGCGCAGGACCTTGGCCGAGGAGGCGAAGCAATTCCGGCAGATTCTCCGTGATATATCCGTCCGCCTTATAGCGACTCGCCTCGGCAAGTTGAGAATCACTCTGGATCGGCCCTAGGAAAATTCTTTTATTGCGACGACGCATTTCTAGAATGATGTCGTCGTTAAACGCGGGACGATTCAAAATCTTAAAGGGCGCAATGAAGACATCCCCTTTGAATTGGGTGGATGGCAGAACATACATGGCGTCAAAGGTCATCAGTCGCATCAGATCGGGAGTGCTGGTTCCGTAAACCCACTCGGGCTTGATGTCTTTGATGGAGGTCATGATAATCAAAGCTTCACTTTGAATGAGCGTGCGCTCATTGGGTTTCAGGTCCTTGATGGCCTCGACAAGGGCGGTGTGAGCTTCGGAAACATTGTCCACCACATTCAGGATGAAGCGAGTTTGCGGAAACTGTTCGTAATATTCTTTGATTGCCGGGGTGGTTTTGTAAAACTCGTTGATTTGTTCCCAGGGGTATTCGGGAAGTTTGCCGCCAATCAGGATCGGTGTGGTGGGATTTTTTTCCTGTTCTTGGCGTTTCATCTCTAGAAATTCTTTATCGCGCGAAGGGGACAATGCAAAAGGCACCTTTTCGCGGGAATAACGAACATCCACCCAAATGATGGCGTCAGGACGAAGTTTCAAGGCGTTTTCGACATCCTCAAGAGTGTTGGCTTTCACGATGATGGCGGGGGTGGGGCCAGCAAAGAAGGCGTGTTCATATAAGGGGTAGTTTTGACCCAGGCCCCAAATACGGGCCATCACAACTAGAACTCCCAGGACGACAAGGCTTGCAACAGTAATGAAAAAGATTCTCATAGGACCTTCGTATAGCACCCTAAGGCATTGAAATCAGCATATTTTTTTCAAACTAACACAATCTTTTCTGTCACGGGCTTAAATACGCTAAAATTAGGCGTATTTCATCTTGTTTTTCATTACACTTTCGTTTAGAAACGCTGAGGACCCATATATTGGGGGAGTTGAGGACATGAACAAAATCAACCGTAAGCTTGAGTATGCTTTGATGGCTTTAAAATATATGAGCCAAAAGATTCCAGGAGAATTAACGACGGCCAAAGAAGTTTCAGATTCTTTTCACACCCCTTTTGATGCAACTGCCCGAGTTATGCAACAGATGGCTCAAAAAGGCGGAATTTTGCGCGCCGAATACGGAGCCAATGGCGGCTATCAAATCACCAAAGATTTGGCGAAGGTGTCTATTCATGATCTGGTTGAAGTCGTGGATGGCCCCACTGCCTTAGTCAAGTGTCTTCATAAAGAGGGCCCCTGCCAGATTCAAGGGACCTGCAATATTGTTTCTCCAATCACACAATTGAACGATCGACTTACGGATTTCTATAAGGGCCTGAGCCTAAAAGATCTTCTTGTGGAAAAATCATCAGCAGCTGGAAAAAAATCAGCAGAGGCAGCAACTCATGGATAACAAATCCTCCAACAATCCTCTTGAGAGTTATGAATACAAGTATGGTTTTACGACCGATATTGAAACCGACGCGGTTCAACTGGGTCTGAATGAAGATATCATTCGCCTGATCTCGTCTAAAAAGAATGAACCTGAGTGGATGCTTGAGTATCGTTTAAAAGCCTATCGCCATTGGTTGACGATGGAAGAGCCCACTTGGGCTCACGTCTCTTATCCTAAGATCGACTTTCAAGCGATTCGTTACTATTCTGCGCCGAAAAAGCAAAGCGAAGCGGATAAGCCCAAATCCTTGGATGATCTGGATCCCGAGCTTATTAAAACCTTCGAAAAATTAGGAATTCCTCTTTCTGAGCAAAAGCGTATTTCTGGTATTGCCGTTGACGTGGTTTTTGACTCCGTCTCTGTGGGCACAACACACACGGAGGTTCTGGATAAGGCGGGGGTGATCTTCTGCTCTATTTCTGAAGCCGTTCAAAAGTATCCAGATCTTGTTAAGAAACACTTGGGTTCGGTCGTTCCGTACACGGACAACTACTATGCGGCTTTAAATGCGGCGGTCTTTACAGATGGCTCTTTCTGCTACATCCCTAAAGGGGTTCGCTGTCCGATTGATCTTTCCACCTACTTCCGTATTAACGCCAAAGACACTGGACAGTTTGAGCGCACTCTTTTGGTTTGCGATGAGGGTGGTTACGTGAACTATCTTGAGGGATGTACGGCACCTCAGCGAGATGAAAATCAACTTCATGCCGCTGTGGTTGAGTTGATCGCCTTTGATAATGCGGAAATTAAATATTCGACAGTGCAAAACTGGTACACCGGCGACAAAGAGGGCCGTGGCGGAATTTATAACTTCGTAACCAAACGTGGAAAAGCCGCCGGCAAGAACTCGAAGATTTCATGGACTCAGGTAGAGTCAGGCTCTGCAATCACCTGGAAGTATCCTTCTTGCATCTTGCAAGGAGAGGGTTCTGAGGGAGCGTTTTACTCGGTGGCACTCACGCATGATCTGATGCAAGCAGATACCGGAACCAAGATGATCCATATCGGTAAAAACACGAAGAGCACCATCATTTCCAAAGGGATTTCGACAGATCGATCTTCCAATGCGTATCGTGGTCAGGTGAAGATCATGCCTTCGGCAGAGAACGCGCGAAACTATTCGCAATGTGATTCGATGTTGGTCGGAGATCAGTGCAGCGCCAGCACCTTCCCTTATATTGAAGTGAAAAATAAAACCGCAATGATTGAACACGAAGCGACCACTTCGCGGATCAGCGAAGATCAAATCTTCTATTTGCAGTCGCGCGGTTTGGATATGGAAAAAACAATTTCGATGCTGGTGAACGGATTCTGCAAAGAAGTCTTTAAAGAACTTCCTTTGGAGTTTTCTGTCGAGGCAGTGAAATTGATTGAAATGAAATTAGAAAACTCTGTGGGTTAGTGTCTTAAAGACAGTCAAAGGTAAAGAAAATGTTAGAAATTAAAAATCTCCATGCACGTGTTGAAGAAAAAGAAATTCTTAAGGGTTTAAACCTGACTGTGAAGGCAGGTGAAGTTCATGCCATCATGGGGCCGAATGGCTCTGGCAAGTCGACGCTTTCAAAGGTTTTGGCAGGACATCCGGCCTATCAAGTCACCGGCGGAGAAGTAAATTATGAAATCAACTTCCATATGCAAAATCTTTTGGAGCTGGAGCCGGATCAACGCGCCAAAGAAGGCATCTTCTTGGCATTCCAATATCCTATTGAGGTTCCGGGCGTTTCTAACTTCACCTTCTTGCACACGGCATTTAATTCGATCTTACAGCATCAAGGCTCTGAGCCGATGCCTGAAGGGGAATTTCGCGAGTTTCTTGTTCAGAAGTTAAAGCTGGTCAGCATGAAGCCGGAATACTTGGACCGTCCGGTGAATACGGGTTTTTCGGGCGGAGAAAAAAAGAAGAACGAAATTTTGCAAATGGCGGTTTTGTCTCCACGCTTGGCTCTTCTTGATGAAACGGACTCAGGTTTGGATATCGATGCGCTTCGTGTGGTGTCTGAAGGTGTCAATAAACTTCGTCGCAAAGACAACGCCATCATCTTGGTGACTCACTATCAAAGACTTTTGGATTACATTAAGCCGGACTTTGTCCACGTTTTGGTGAATGGAAAAATTGTTGAAACAGGTGATAGCTCTTTGGCCTTGAAGCTGGAAGAAAAAGGCTATGACTGGTTGGAGAAGTAAATCATGAACCTACTTTCAACCTACGAGAGATTCAGTCAAGCTTATCCTGCCGAGGGGGCCCTGGCCTCTTTCCGACAGGCGGGTTATGACTATGCCCTTAATAAGGGTCTTCCGACCCGTAAAGATGAAGAGTGGCACTACACCAGCGTGAAGGTATTGAGTGAAGTGAACTTCATGCCCAGTGCTTTTAACCCGGTTGAGCCAAGTCACGATACGATTCTTGAGATTAAAAAACGTTTGAACTCGGCTTTTACGAATGTGGTGTTCTTTAATGGCGTTCTTAATAAAACGCTTTCGGAAGAGTTGCCCACGGGATTTTCTTTGCGGGAACTTTCTGAATATCCGAATCATTTTGATGATGCTTTTGATGCTCTGAATGGAGCCTATTTGGCCAAACCCTTTGCTCTTTCTTTAGCGAAAGAGACCTCTGTGGAAAAACCTGTGAATTTCATCTTTTTCACGTCTGTGGAGGGGGGGCCTGCATTAATGGTGCATCCTCGTCTGTACGTCGAGGTGGGCGCACGCTCTTCAGTGAAATTCATGGAAAGTTACTATGGCAAAGCTGGAGTTTCTTATTTTGTGAATTCCGTATTAGATCTTCATGTCGGCGAAAGTGCCAAGGTCACGTACGTGCGTGTTCAGGGTGACAATGAGAGCGCCATCAATATTGGTCGCACGCGTTTGTGTGTCGAAAAAAATGCCAACTTGGAAAGTCTGGCTTTTGCCACGGGTGCGGGTTTGTCCCGCCATACTTTGGAAGTTATTTTGAAAGGGCCGGGATCGAACTCTGAGATTCTGGGTGTTTACGCCGTTCAGGGGTCTCAACACGTTGATAACACGTCTTTGATTGATCATGCGGTGGGTGAATGCAACACCAATCAGTTGTACAAAGGGATTCTGGATGGCGAATCGCGCGCCGTCTTCTGTGGCAAGGTGTTGATTCAAAAGGGCGCTCAGAAGGCGAACTCAGCTCAACTAAATAACAACCTTATTTTAAGTTCCAAGGCCGAAGCCGATAGCAAGCCCAGTCTTGAGATCTACGCGGACGACGTAAAAGCGGCTCATGGATCTACTGTGGGTCAGCTGAATCGTGAAGAGCTTTTTTATCTTCAATCTCGTGCGATTCCTAAAGAAAAGGCCATCCCGATGTTGAGCTATGGATTTCTTTCTGAAGTGATTTATAAAATTTCTGACGAGAACATTCAAAAATGGTTGTCTCGCCAATTGGACGAGGCGTTCAGCCGTTTGAGTCTGAATCGGTAAGGGTGTATGAGCGAATTAGAAAGTCTCTTTTCCTCTGTACGTAACGAGTTTCCGGCTTTGAGCCAAAAGGTTCACGGTAAAACATTGCGCTATCTTGATAGCGCGGCCACAACCTTAAAACCCAAGGCTGTGGTGGATCGTATTTCTCATTTTTATTCTTATGAGACTTCCAATGTGCACCGAGGGGCGCACTATCTTGGTGACGTGGCGACACAGGCCTTCGAGGCCGCTCGTCAAAAAGTAGCAGAATTTCTGCACGCCAAACAAATCGAAGAAATTGTTTTTGTTCGCGGCACCACAGAGGGTGTCAATTTGGTCGCTCATTCTTGGGGTCTGACAAACTTGAAAGCGGGCGATGAGATTCTGATCACCGAGATGGAGCATCACGGAAATATCGTCCCTTGGCAGATGGTGGCCGAGAAAGTCGGGGCGCAAGTTCTTGCGGCTAAAATTCTCGACAATGGCGAATTGGATTTAGAAGACTTCAAAAAGAAGTTGTCTGCAAAGACAAAAATGGTGGCCTTCACGGCGTGTTCCAATGTCTTAGGCACCAACAATGATATGGCCTTGCTGACGAAGTTAGCTCATGAGGTGGGAGCCAAAGTTCTGATTGATGGCGCACAGATTGTTTCTCAGTCTCCCGTTGACGTGCAAAAAATCGACTGTGATTTCTTTGTATTTTCGGCTCATAAGCTTTTTGGTCCTTTCGGATTTGGTGTTTTGTACGGAAAAAAAGAGATCTTGGATCAAATGCCTCCTTATCAAGGGGGCGGAAGTATGATTGCCAAGGTGACAGTGGAAAAAACCACTTTCAATGAGGTGCCATTTCGATTCGAAGCTGGAACTCCTCATGTGGAAGGGGCCATCGGTCTTCACGCGGCTATTGATTTCATGGAAAAAATCGGATTTGAAAAGATTCACGCCTATGAAATGGAGCTGCTTAAGGAAGCCACGACGAAACTGGAGATGATTCCAGATTTGAAAATATTTGGAACCGCGTCCAACAAGGGGCCTATTATCTCTTTCAATTTAAAAGGAACTCACCATTCGGACGTCGGTCAGATCCTGGATCAAGAAGGAGTTGCCGTTCGTGCGGGTCACCACTGCACTCAGCCGTTGATGGCTAGGCTGGGAGTTCCTGGCACCGTACGGGCTTCTTTTTCAGTGTATAATAATCGTGAAGATATTGATGCGTTAGTAAAAGCCGTGGCCAAAGCCCGGGAGATGTTGTTATGAGTACACAAGATGTTCTAATCAGAATTCAAGCAACCCCCAACCCCAATGCATGGAAGTTTGTCTTGGATCGCCCCGTTTTAACTGAAGACAAGGCGACCTATGCAGATGCCAAAGAAGCCGAACAAAGTCTTTTGGCTTCGTCGCTTTTTCAGGTGGAGGGTGTTCGTCAGGTTCACTTTTTCCAAAACGTCATTACCATCACTCACAATTTTGATGCGGATCCTGAAGAGATTCAAAAAAACGTGTGTTCAGTGATTCAAACCAGAATGCCAGCTCACAATCCTAACGTGACTCGTGTCGATGAAAAGAAAATGCGTCGAGCTAGTCAGCCTCCTGAAGTTCAAAGGATCGAAGAGATTTTGGATGAAACGGTTCGTCCGGGTCTTCAGGGCGATGGTGGTGACTTGGATATCGTGAAGTATGAAGACAATAAACTTTATGTATTCTATCAAGGGGCGTGCGGAACGTGCCCTAGTGCCACATCCGGAACCTTGATGGCGATTGAAGGGATTTTGAGAGACCAATTCAATCCCGAGATTGAAGTCATTCCCGTTTAATTAGAACTACTGGCCGCGATCAGACTTCGAAGTGCCCAGTTGCGCTTCGGCTGCCTGGCGCATCTCGGGGGCGACAGCCTCCCAGGTGTCTTCCGGGCGGCTGGCAACCACGGCGGAATTCCCCAAAACTTCAGCACCCTTTTTTCCAGATGCTTGCAAAGAAATCAGTCTTTGTTTTTCTTTATTAAAACCGCTGACGGTGATTTTGACCTCGACGATCTGTCCATTTTTTACGTTTGAAAAACTGTCGCTGACTTGTCCATCAACGACTTGTACGTCCTCGGGCAAACTCCAGGAATAGGAGAGATCCCCTTGCAGCTCTTGATTCACTAGGATCCGCCCTGTGAGAGTCACCTCATCAGAGCCAGCTTCTGGAATCGACTCGGGCGAAGTGATTTCGACCTTTAATAGGGCGAGATGTTTTCCCAAAGGTGTGGGCATCCAGATTTTTTTCTCACCAACGGAGGAAGGGTGTCTTTGGGCCTTCGCCTTGTCTTTAACATAGGCGGCACCTGAAATTCCGATGATAAGACCGAAGAGGATTACGGTCAGGGTCGTTCTGTTCCGCATAGTTGAGTTCCATCCTTTTTAATGGTGTAGCTGGCGGTTCCTGATTGAGAGCTTTTGCCGTACATATTTATTTTTACATTCAACATATAGAATCCAGCGGGCAAACCGCCGAGATTGATTTGTTCGCTGGTGCCGCCGACGGTGCGACTGTACTTAGCGATATAGGGCGAAGATTTTCCCGCGTACCAATAAGAGTCTTCGAAGTAGACATAAGTTCCATAGTAAAGAATTAAATCCAAATCCATCGCAGTCCCGGTGGTAGAGTAATCCAAACGAAGAGTCGAGTTCGCGCCATTGTGATAGTAAAGATAGAAATCGTTATTCATTTGCAGATCCGAACGAACGATGGGGTCGTCCGCCGACATCCCTTTTTCCTGGGCACTGTTGGTAAATGTCACAGCACTGCACGTGGCCGGTGTTAGATAGTAGGCATAGTCCTTGGTGCCGACGGTTTGTCGCTCTTCGGTCAGGATGTTTGTCCACTCTGTTCCACTAACTCCGTTTTGAGTGAGAAGCCAATGGAAAAGACCTGCATTAGGAATGGGGTAGGTCGTTTTATTGGGAAAGCTATAGGGAAGGGGGACGCTATGATTGTAGCCATTGGTGTCTTCACCCGCGAAAACCTTCCAGATATTCCTAAAGGCGACGCCGCCACCTTTTTTGGTGGAGCCGGTATCTGGGTAAACGGAGGCCACATTGCGAGTTGATTTATAGAGAGTGCGAGCAATGGAAACTTCTCTGAAAATTCCTGTGTCTTGGGGATGGGTTCCAACGGGATCATAGGTGGCGTTGGTTCCAATTTCAGCCAAGTTAAAGGCGATACCGATTCCGTATTTTGAGCTGCCCTTGTAGCCGTAGGTGTCGACATAATAGTGATAACGTTTGGTGGTGGGCATTCGATCTTCTGCTTGGGAGTTACTTTTGGCGTCAGCTCCGGTTAAAACAGCGGCTTGGAAGTAGTTGGCCCAGCCCTCACTCCAAGACAGGCGTGGATCAATCACGAAGTTTCCAGAGTGAGAACCACCCGGAGATTGAGAGTTACCATAGACGTCTTCAAGAAAATGTCCGTATTCATGTAGAATGACAGAATCATCAAAGTGGTCGGTGTCTGAGGCTCTCACGTCCCCGTTGACACCCCCTAAGATGTAAAGCTTTTGTTCTCCTGTTGAGTAAAATGAAAGCGGGCTGGAGTAACCAAAATAAGTGTACGGATTAAAGCCGGCTTTCCAGTAGACGGTCACCTTGTCGGCCACCCACCACTTCGTGGCGTCGGTGCTGGGCACTCCGGGAGTGATTCCGTTTTTTGAGATATTTCTGCGGATGTATTCGTTGGCGATCAAGATATCAAACATGATATTGAAGGCGCCGCCTTCAACTTTAGACGAGAGGCTTTCGTTGGCTTCGGCATAGAGTACATCGGAAGAAAGGTCTTTGCTTCCCGCTAAGATGTCCGCGTCCGAAATCGTGAAATTTTTTGAAATTGAATAGGGTGTGTTTGCGTAGGTGTCCTCGAGGACACTCACCTTAAGATAGTCATTATAGGCTCTGGAAAATACGCGAAGGGTGTAAGAGCCCTGAGTTTTTGGAATCTTAAAGACCGCCAGACCATTGGTATCTGTTTCACCTTGCTGGATGCGAGTGCCGGCTGAATCATAAATATGAAATTCGACAAAAGGAATGGGGACTGCGTTGGCGGTGCTGACCACACTTCCCAATCCGTTGCTAAGCGAGCCGGGTGTGAAATCGAGCTGACGATATAAAAATTTAGCAGGGATGGTCACACGAACGGCGTTGGCGTCGGCAATTTCATTGGGCTTTCCATAATATGTGGGCTCTGCGGAAGCGGGACCCTTGGAGGCGAAGTCGTTCCCCTCAAATTTAGCGCCACCACAAGCAGAAAGTAGTAATGTCATAAGGCTAAAAGCCGCCACAAAAGTCCAACGTAAACTCATAGCAAGCTTATCGGACTTAGGACGGCACGACTGAACGCCAGTAGAGCTTAAAACTTGCTCTAAATTCTTAGCGAATTGACGAAGTTTTTTTCAGGACTGTCTCAAAGGGAGATTAGAAATGAGAAAGATAGAAATAAAAAAAGGCTCGAAGGCCACTCTGAAACATAAACCTGTTTTAGCTAAGGTGGGTGACCATTATAACAACTTTAGGCTTCTCAGTACGAGCTGAGCTTGCACACCATTGTCAGGGACAGTCCCCAAAAATATGCTTGTAAGGTTTAATTTCGATGAGCTTTACGCCGTCGAACCTCTGCTTATGATTCTACCATGTCTGCAGAATCCGTCAATCAAACCGGACTCCTACTTTTTCCCAAGGCTCCGATAAATTGCTTATGACACCAGAAAAGTTAGATTATATTTTTCCATTCGTTGTTTTTTTCTATGGACTGTTGATGGTTCTTGTGTTGGAGAACCCTGTCCTGGTGCGCCTCGGGCAGGAGCGCATGGGAGAGATGTATCAAAACTTGGCGCGGCACAAGTCCCTGGGGTGGGTTTGTTTTTTCGTGGGCGGCCTTTGGGCGGCACAGAATATCTGGTACTCGTCTCTCTAGATTGACTCTCAATGTATTGACTCAAAGGGGGTGGGGCATTAGCCTCTGCTTCCATGTCAGACGCCTCCAATCAAGCTCTTCGTAAAACGGACATTGCCGCTCAAGCCAGTCTTGGGGCGGGTGACATCTCCACCCGAGGTAACGAACCCTCTGTTTACTCCGTTGAACAATTAAATATCTACATCAAACAACTTTTGGAAGGCCAAGTCGGCATGGTGTGGGTGAAGGGTGAGATTTCAAACTTCAAAGCTCACACGTCGGGCCATTTCTATTTTAGCTTAAAAGATTCCAAATCGCAGATCACAGCCGTGATGTTCCGAGGTCACAACGCGCGTCTTAAGTTTAAACCTCATGATGGGATGGAAGTGATCGTTCGTGGCAGAATCACGGTCTACGAGCCGCGCGGAAACTATCAGTTGATGTGCGAGATGATGGAGCCTGTTGGTGCGGGGGCTTTGCAGAAAGCTTTTGAGCAATTAAAGACAAAACTCAAGGCCGAGGGTCTTTTTGAAGCCGCCAAGAAAAGACCGATTCCCACCTTTCCTCGTCATATTGCGATTGTCACTTCTCCGACGGGTGCGGCGATCCGAGACATCCTCAATGTTCTTTCTCGTCGAGCAAGATCCATTCAAGTGACGGTTGTGCCGACCATCGTTCAAGGGGAAGCAGCGGCTCCACAGATTTGTGAAGCTTTTAAAAAAGCCACGGCCTTGCCTGGTGTGGACGTTATTATCATTGGACGGGGTGGCGGTTCCATTGAAGACATGTGGTGTTTTAATGATGAAAAGCTGGCGCGTCTTATTGCTGCAAGTCCGATCCCGGTCATTTCCGCCGTGGGGCATGAGATTGATTTCACCATCGCGGACTTTGTAGCTGACTTGCGAGCGCCCACGCCCTCAGCGGCCGCTGAACTGGTGGCAAAGAGTTCGGGCGAGCTGGGCACGAAGGTCAAGTCATTAGAGCGCATGTTGTATTTGTCTTTTGAAAAAAAGATGAAGTATTTGAATGAAAAAATGCGAGGCCTTTCCAAAAGATTGGTGGATCCGAAAAGACGTTTGCAGGACCTTGAGTTGCGCAATGACGATCTTCTCAATCGCCTTGAGTTTGCCATGAACCGTTTGCTTTCTGACAGAGAACATCGGGTGGAGCTATTAACTGAAAAGTTGGGCAGTCCTCAGGATCTTATTGATGAGAAGAAAAAAGATCTGGAATATTTCCAAGCCCGCTCCGAAAAGGCTCTGGTCTTTGCGATCGAAAAAAAGAAAGCTAGTATGTCTCGAATGATGGCTATTCTGGACAGCTTAAGTCCTCTTAAAGTCGTTGAAAGAGGCTACTCAATTGTTACAAAAAAAGATGAAGTTATAAAATCTGCGAGCCAAGTAAAAAAAGGTGATCTTTTGGATATTCGTTTGGCTCAAGGCTCACTGACCGCGATTGTGGACGGTGTGAAGGAGGATTAGCGTGGATTTTGAAAAAAAATTAGGACGTCTGGAAGAGATCGTTCAAAAGATGGAAAAAGGAGATTTGGCGCTAGAAGAATCTCTGAGACTCTTTGAAGAGGGCGTAAAACTTTCTCGCGAATGTCATCAGCGTTTGAATGAGGCGGAAGCCAAAGTGAAACTTTTGATGTCGGTGGGCCCAGATGGGCAGCCTGTTGTCACTGATTTTACGCCAGAGGAAAACTAACTTGGATCTCGCCATTCAGCTCGAACAAGAAATGGCCTCTCGGGTTCAGACTGTGAATCAGTTTGTGGAAAAGTATTTGACTGAGATGGCGCTTCCCCACGGAGAAGCAATTGCCGAGCTTAGAAAGTCCATGCTTTATTCAGCCACCAACGGAGGCAAACGTTTCCGTCCGGTGTTATCTTTGGTGGTCGGGGAGCTTTTTGGTTGCCCTCAAGATCGTATCTTGCCTTTTGCCGCCGCTGTCGAATTTGTTCATACTTATTCTTTGATTCACGATGATTTACCCTGCATGGACAACGACGATATCCGTCGGGGAAAGCCGACAAACCATAAAGTCTTTGGTGAGGACTTCGCTCTTTTAGCGGGCGACGCTCTTTTGACGGAGGCGTTCTTGCTGATCGCAGAGGCCTATGGGGATACCGCGTTTTTGATCGCGCCGTTGTCGCGTCTTCTTTCTGAGGCGGCGGGGATTCGCGGCATGGTGGGAGGTCAGGCGATTGATCTTCGTGCGGGACAAAAGAAATTCACACAGGCCGAGTTGACTCACTTGCATCTTCTAAAGACGGGGGCTTTGATTCGGGTCTCTGTCGAAGGGGCGGCCCTTATTGCAGGCGCAAAACCTTCCGAGGTGGAAAGTCTTCGCAAGTTTGGGGAAGGTCTTGGTTTGGCTTTTCAAGTAGCCGATGATGTGTTGGATCACGGCGAAAAAGATCAAGACGCTCGCAGTTTTACGGGGATCTTAGGTCTTGAGGGTGCGAAATCGTATTTGCAGGAAGTCAGCGGTAACGCCTTGGCGGAATTGCAAAAGGTTTCGGCAAAGGCTCCTCTTTTAGAATATCTCATTAGCTTTAATCAAAATCGTCAGGTGTAAAGGCATGTCTGCGAAACGACGTTTGGATGTCTGTCTTGTGGAAAAAGGATTGGCTCAGTCGCGGACTCATGCCCAAGAACTCATTGAGGCAGGACAGGTGGTCTTGCTGGTCGGATCTGCAAAAAAAGTTTTAAAAAAAGCCAGTCAGGCTGTCAGCCCTGAGGATCTTATTCAAGTTGAAGCCGGTCCGGCGAATCGTTTTGTGTCGCGTGGAGGGCTGAAGCTGGAAGGCGCTTTGGAGCATCTTAAGCTCTCGGTGACCAATCGGAGCTGTCTGGACGTGGGAATTTCCACAGGTGGATTCACCGATTGTCTTTTACAAAAAGGAGCGGCTTTCGTTTTAGGCGTGGACGTGGGTCATGGGCAAGTGAGTCCCTCGTTATTAAAAAATTCCAAGTTGAAGGTGATCGAAGGAATCAATGCCCGGTCTTTGCTCGACGAGGTCTCTGTGGTGGCACTGACTCCCAAAGAAAAATTCGACCTGATTGTGATGGATGTTTCCTTTATTTCGATTTCATTAATTATTCCCCAGTTGAGGGACTTCCTTAAGACGGAAGGCCATCTTTTAAGTCTGGTTAAGCCTCAATTTGAGGTGGGCGTTGACGGTCTTGCAAAGGGGGGTATAGTCAAGGAAGCCTCTTTGTATAAGGATGTGGAAGAAAAGGTAAAACGAATTTGCCGCGAAGAGGGCTTTGAGGTTTTGGACTATTTCTCTTCTTCGATTCAAGGAAAGGACGGAAACAATGAGTTCTTTGTCTTTGCTAAAAAGATCTAGTTGGATATTGCCGCTTTTGTTTCTGGCCAGTTGTCAGTCTTTGAGGACTCGAGAGGAGGTTCGTAAGATTCCATCTCCTTCGCGTCCCTCAGTGACTCATCCTCAGCAGCCCCCCTCGGCACCGCCGTCAGTTTCTCCAGTCGAAGAAGAGGTGAGTGAGGCGGAACCCGTTTTGCCACCGCCGGCACCAGTGATTCCTTCAATTCCTAAAATTGGAATTGTTTTGGGGGGTGGCGGCGCTAAGACCTACGCCCATATTGGCTTTCTCCACGAGCTGATGAGAGCCAAAGTTCCGGTGCACTCGATTGGCGGCGTTGAGTTTGCCGCGCCGATGGCGGCTTTGTATGCAAATAAAGAACAGGCCAATGATGTCGAGTGGCAGATGTTTAAGCTTAAAGATGAGGAGGTTTTGAAAAAATCTCTTCTGGGGTCTGTGAACAAGAATAATGATGTCACCGTTTTAAGGGACTTTGTCGGAGCGGCCTTCAGTCGCGCGAAGGTGGAAGACTTTCGCCTTCCCTTTGCATGTCCTTCTTATAGTTTAAAAAAGAATCAAGTGTATCTGATGAATCGTGGGGGCTTGGATCAGCTGATGTATCTGTGTATGGCTTATCCTCCGTTCTTTAAGCCCTATCAAGACAGTGTCGCGGGGGTGCGCGATGTCTCTGCTTTGGCGAACTATTTGCGTTCCAAAGGTGCCAACTACATTGTTTTTGTGAACGTTTTGCAGGCCCCCGGAGGCGGAAAGCCCTACACCCTGGACGCTGCGGCCACCGATAACGTCTTATGGAGTGAGATCGCAGGTCTGTATAATAGGCCTTTGCAAGGAATTGACTCCGTCGTCTCGCTTGAGGTTGGCAATTATGGTATTATGGATTTTGATAAACGTCGCGAGATCATGAATAAGGGCGCCGAATCGGCGGCTCGACAGCTTAAAAATCTGACTCGCAAATGGGGACTGTAGGAGAAGAGCATGAGAAAACCCGCTTTTGATATGAATGTTTTTGCGGAAAGAAGAAAGAAAGTTGGGCAAGAAATTGCCGGAGGAGCTTTGATCGTCGCGGCTCACCCGGAACACATCCGCAATCATGACGTTCATTTTTCTTATCGCCAGGATTCAAATTTGTTTTATCTCACGGGGTGGGAAGAACCTGAATCTATTATGATCTATCGTCCCGGGCTCAAGCCAGAGACGGTGATGTTTGTGCGCCGTCGTGATCCAGAAAGAGAAACCTGGGATGGTTTCCGCTATGGTCCTGAGGGCTGTGAGCGCGAATTTAAAATCGACAAAGCTTATCCCATTGATGAGTTCTCAAAAGTGGCGCCACAGCTTTTAAAAGAAGTGGATCGCGTTTATTACCGCTTGTACAAAAATGCGGAAGTCGATCATCTCATGCAAGGTGTTCTTGAAAGTGTTAAACAAATGCAGGGGCGTACGGGCTATGGCCTGCTTTCCATTCACGATGCCGACACCTTGTTGGGAGAGTTGCGTTTAGTGAAGTCCGAATATGAACTGACACAGTTGCGTGAGGCGTGTGAGATTTCGGCTCAAGCTCATTTGGCAGCGATGCGCTTTACTCGTCCGGGAGTCACGGAACGTCAGGTGCAAGGTGTTCTGGCGCATCACTTCTTCATGAAGGGATCTGCGCGGGAAGGGTATAACTATATTGTTGCTTCAGGAAATGCGGCAACGACCTTGCACTACAACTTCAACGATCAAGTGTGCAAAGAGGGTGATTTGCTTTTGATCGATGCGGGGGCTGAGTACAATTATTATACCGGAGATATCACGCGAACTTTCCCCGTGAGTGGTAAGTTCACGGATGAACAAGCGCGCGTCTATGAAGGCGTTTTGAAGGTTCAAAAGCAAATCATCGACTTTATCAAGCCGGGCATTGTGTTTAAAGAGCTTCATGACATGGGGACCTCTTTGTTGACCGATGTGATGTTGGAGTTGGGATTGTTATCGGGCCGCAAAGAAGATTTGATCCAAGCCTTGGCGCAAAAGAAGTACTATCCTCATGGCATTGGCCACTGGTTGGGCATGGATGTTCACGATGCAGGTTTGTACTTTAAGAAGGGTGAACCTCGTCCGATTGAAGCCAACATGTGTTTTACTGTCGAACCCGGGATCTATATTCCGGCTGAAGACACGTCAGCTCCTCAAAAGTATCGTGGTATTGGTATTCGAATCGAAGACAATATCCGCGTGACATCAGGAGGATCTGAAAATATGACCTCGTCGGTTCCGAAGGAAATTGCGGACCTTGAGAAGGTTGTTGGTAAAGCGTAACTAGACTGTGACCAATTCTTCGACCCACTTCAAATTTGAAGAAATCTTATCAAAAAGAGCATTCAAATTTCCGGAGTGGGTCAGTCCTCGTTTACATTCAGACTCAATTTGACGAAGACTTGTTTTAAACTCCAAAGTGAGATCTTCCATATCCTTCAGGCGAGCCGCCAGGGATGAGGAAAGGTCTTGAATCCGAGCCATCTCGATCTTACCCACCACACAGATGACATCCATTCCTGCGGTGACTTTCGATAAAGCATTGATCGATTGCAGAAGGGATTTGTTGTCACGGGTGAGTTCTTTGGCCGTGATCTCTACGTTTTTAAAGTTATCGGCGATAAGGTGTTTGAGCTCGGAGCAATTTGCGAACAAAGAGGGTTCTTCGTCTTGGGATGCTGCGGAGCTTTGAAGGCCGATCATTTCTTCGACAAACTGATTGAGTACTTCAATTTGAAATCTCGAGATCGCGACTGCAAAATAAATACTCATCACGGATTTTTGGAAGGACTCAAAAACAGACTCAAAGTGGGTCGAACTTTGTACGATCTCATGGCAAAGTCGTTCGAGATTGGTCGACACCATCGCCAGAGGCTTTCCCTGTTCTCCTAATTTCGAGGAAGAAATGGTTAAATTAGTCGTGACCAACTTCACGTTATTGGAGATCGCGAGGATCTCTTGCGTTGTATTCATGAGGTCTTGAGTGACTTTACTTAAATGACTTGAGTTGGAGAAGGCGGATCTCGCGGCGTCCACACAATTTACGGAAGCAGCCAGCAGGTCTTTCAAGCGAGTTTCTGAAGAGGCGATGGGCTTGAAGTTCTCAGTCAGATCTGCGGCGAGGGCTTGATCTCGGACACTGAGTTCTTCGAGCAGGGCGGCGGTCATAAACTCGTCATAAGAATTAAAACCAAGGCCCGCCAATTTTTCCAGAATCAAGGCGATACCCTCCTCCATTGGAAGGCCCGCATTTTCTTTCTCAAGAACCTCGGCATAAACTTGCTGAACGATCGGAAAGAATTTCGAGGTTGGTTTAAGTCGGACCGACAAATACCCGTCGGCCATGGGAAAGGCCATGGCAAAAACCCAATAGAACTTGCCTGATTTACTTTTATTTTTAACGTAAGCGGCGATGGGCTTTTGGGAGTGGAGAAAGCTCCAGAAGAGCTTAAAAACGCAGCGAGGGATGTCGGGATGGCGAATGATATTGTGGGGTTTGCGAAGCAGTTCTTCTTTTGAAAATTCACTCACACGGATGAAGACGCTGTTGCCGGTGAGTATTAAACCCTTGAAGTCGGTTTTTGAAAAGAAGAGTTCTTTCAGACTAAAATGTGCTTCGAGTTCGGCCATTAGTGATCCCTTATATATGAATCACTATAGCTACAGCTTCGTTTAATTCAGAAGCACTATACGAGTCCTTCGGAAGATTCCACCTGGGGGATTAGACAAAGCGATGAGTTAGCCAATTATTTTTTTCGGCATTTTCCTGGAGTTCCAACTCTGTTTTAAAAAGTTTATCGTCGCGAGAGGCTGCGCTCACCGCGAGACTCAGATGTGTTGCGGCCTGGAGAAGTTGAAAGTCACCCATGGTGTTTCCTGCAGAGAAAAAGGGAAGTTTACCTTTCGTTTTTTGAAGAAGAGCATCCACTTTTCCTTGTCGATATGTAATCAGACCCTTTTGATGTTCGGTGATGGTGTTGTTCTCAACCAGAGTCTCCACCCCGATCACACTGTCTTTGCCCAGACCCAGAATAGCAGCCCCAGGTTCCACGGACCATTTCACCGACGCCGTCACAATGAAAATCTGCACGCCTTTTGAGAGCATCAGATCAATAAGTTTTTTTTGCTCAAGAAAGACGGGCAAGGGGGATTGAGTTGACACCGCCTCTTGCGCCCACTGATGGACTTGCGCCAGACTTCTTCCGCGACAGATCTGGGCTAGCCAAAGGTAGGCCTTTTGAGGATTCTCAGCCTTCATCTCTTGGTAAAGATCCCAGGGTTTTTCGGGGAGTTCGACAAGCTTGTTGTCGATTTGATAATGGAAAAACGTTTCCCCCAGGTCGATATCCCACAAAGTTCCGTCGGCATCAAAAGCGGCGATGGGAGCCGGGTCGTCTTTTAACACGAGGTCCAGGGTTGTGTTTATGCGGTTCCAGATATGGGCGGAATAGTCTTTGTATTTCATATGCGCTTAGTATGAAATAGATAGGGTAAAATGACAAGGAGACCTCCGGCCATGAGCCTTTTTTGCCGTGTGATTCAAACGGATGATTTGCAAGATATTTTGGACTTGGAAAATAAGAAACTTCAAGAGTCCTATCCTGATGAAATGGAAAGAATGATGGCGGGATGGAATTCCAAGTTTCGTGTGGAAGCTTTGAATCACTATATTCCCTTGGGCTGGAGTTTCCTGGCTCGAGATCAGGACAGCGGTAAACTTATGGGCTACTTTATTGCCCAGCCACTTTTGTTTTTGGATGGTCACACGCAGTCCTTATGGGTAGAGCATGTCCAATACTGCTCTTTGCAGGCTCGTGATGAGCTGTGCGAATTGGCGTATCGGCTGGGGCGAGAAAAGAATCTTCAACGAGTGTATTTCCCCAACGACAACGGGGTCCCCAACTCCATCAAAACTTTCAAAGCGGAGACTTGGTCGCCCGGAACACTTTCGGTCAGAACGACAAAGGGATAACGGCATGAAGAACTTCTCTTTTGCAAATCGGATCCAAAATATCAACAAGATGAAAACTCATGAATTTGATCTTGTGGTGATTGGCGGGGGAATCAATGGGGCGGGAGTCGCTCGCGATGCTTCGGATCGCGGCATGAAGGTCGCTCTTATTGAAGCTCGAGATTTTGCATCGGGAACCTCGTCGAAATCGAGTAAGTTGATTCATGGTGGAATTCGCTATCTTGAAAATCTCGAATTCAAACTTGTTTTCGAAGCATTGAATGAAAGAACTCGTCTTTTTGAGATGGCCCCTCATCTTGTGCATCCCTTGCGTTTTATGATTCCTCTTTATGAAGAGAGCCGTGTGGGCATGATGAAGATGGGAATGGGCATGTGGCTCTATGATGCCCTGTCGTTATTTCAGGCGCCTGAAATGCATGAGCGCTTAAATGCCAAAGAGTCCTTAAGCAGGATGCCGGCGATTCGGTCCGTGAATTTACTGGGGTCCTATATCTATTCAGATGCTTACATGGATGATGATCGTTTGGTTCATGAGACCCTGCGCTCGGCGAATGAAAATGGGGCCGTTTGCGCGAACTATGTAAAAGCCATCGGCGCTGAATTTGATAGTGCGGGAAAAATCACTGCGGTGTCTTGTGAGGATCAGATCTCAAAAGATAAGTTTTTGATTAAAGCTCGTCATGTGATCAGCAGTGTCGGCCCTTGGACGGATCAGTTGGGGCAGACGCTTTTAAAAGACTGGAAAAAGATTCTACGTCCAACAAAAGGAATCCATTTAACGCTGCCCAAACATCGCCTGCCTTTGAGTAGCGCCGTGGTTATGGCCGCTGAAAAAAGTGATCGAATTGTGTTTGGAATTCCTCGTCATGAAATGATTATTATTGGAACGACGGATACGGACTTTAAAGAATCTCCCGAAACCGTGACGACGACGCCAGAAGATGTGAAATATCTTTTGTCTGTGACTGATCAATACTTTCCAGGTGCGGGGATTACGGCTCATGATGTGATTGCCAGCTATGCGGGGGTGCGACCTCTGGTGAAGGATGACTCACAAAGTGAAGGTAAGACCAGTCGTGAACACACGATCATCAATGATCCTCGCGGAATCACCTTTGTGGCCGGAGGCAAGTACACCACCTATCGTTTGATGTGTGAACAGACGGTCACCCAGGCGTTACACTTTTTCAGCATGGAAGATCGTATCAAGTTTGGTGTGTCCCATACGGCAAAACCTCTGAACCCTTACACAAGTGTTGAGGCGTTCCATCAGGCGCAGAATTTATCCGAGGTCTGGGCCCGAGAGTCGGGGCGGTCTGTCGCTGAGCTGCAACTGCTTACAGAGCGTTATGGTCTTGAAGCCGCAGAAATCTTAGAAAAAAATCCTCAAGAGTTTACATACTGGCAGTTGGAGGCGGCACAGGCCATTGATATGACCATGTGTCTGCATCTTCGAGATTTTTATGCTCGTCGTGTGCCGCTCTTTTTGGCCGACCGCAATCATGGCGTGAGATTTATGGATGAGGTGGGGCAGATCTTCCAAGAAAAGCTGAGCTGGAGCGATGCTCGCTTAAAAGATGAAAAACATCTTCTCACCGAGTACATGGCCCACGAAGTAGAGTGGAAAAAACACTTTTAAACTTCACGGGCTTCTAAGTTCTGCCGGGGTCTCGTGGTTAGAGTATTTCGATGCAAGATCAAAAATTGTATCAACGAAGCCAGCCATCGAGGATGCCGAACTTTTGATTAGGCTGCAATCGTGCTGAAGCTTTTCAACTTCACGATGAATATTCGAGTTTGAGGCCTGCAGCAGGGAAATGAATTTTTGCATTTCTTCTAGATAGTGGATAAAAACTTGGCGCACTTCATTTACACGCGCTGATTCGACGGCACCAATTTGTCGAATGACCTCAAGACCCGTGGTGAACTTCTTGACGTCCTCCATCTGGCTTAAAACGCCCTGAAGATCTTTTTCCAGCCCGGTGATTTCGAGTTCCAAATCTTTAGCGTAGCTTCGAAACAGTCGCGAAAAATGAGTTCTATTTTCAATCATATCGCCAAAGGCATTCTGAGAAGTTTTGATCTTTTGGATAGATTCCTTAATAAAGAAGTCCACCATCAACATCTGAGAATCCAGGGCCACGATTTTAAGAGCACACTTTTGAATCACATTGGCGAGCAGCTCAACAAAGTCAACGAGGCCAGAAAGATGAGATCGGATCTGTTCGGAGAGGTCAGAAAATTCTTTAGCAATAACACCGAGGCTAGAGGCAAGTTCGCCGAACTTGGCAGCGGCAACGGTCATATTCAGGGCGATGAACTTCAGATGTTGAAACCCTTTCGTGAGATCCTCCATGGTTGCAGAAAACGCCTGATTGCTCTTTTGAAACTCCTGGATGCGCAAAAAACAATCTTTCAGTTCTTCTGAGGCCTCAAAACTGATTTCGGTAATTTCCTTAAGAGCCCCTTTGGTTTCTGCGTGAATATAACCTTTGCTTTTTTCCTGAAAGGCATTGAGTTCTGCGAAGGCCGCTTGAATCATAAAATCAGTGTAACTATTGAATCCACTTTTTTTGATTTGATCTAAGAGAAAGGGGATGGATCCCTCCATACCTTCTTTTTCTTCCACCTCTAAGGCGAGAGGATAAAGGGCTTGGGCAGCTGCAAATAAAGCTGACGAGGGCTTTTGGCGGATCGAAATATAGCCATCTTCAATGGGGAAGACAAAAGCAAAGACCCAATAGTAGTTGCCATTGGCCGACATGTTCTTCACGTAGGCGGCAATCGGAGATCCCGCGTGAAGTGTGTCCCATAAAAGTTTAAATACGGCTCGGGGCATATCCGGGTGTCTGATGATACTGTGAGGGGCACCCTTCAAAACTTCTTTGGGGTAACCACTCACACGAATGAAGACGTCATTTCCAAATCGGATGACACCTCTTTCGTCGGTGGTACTAAAAAAGAGTTCGTCGAATCCAAAAGGACTTTCTGATTGCGTAGGTTTTGGTTTTATCATTCCGGTGAGTCCTGCCTTTTAAAAATTTAAACACAGGCCATGTAGACCGACAAAACAAAGAATTTTGTCTAGACTCAATGAGGGGCGAATTGAGTCTGATGATAGCTTTTTTCATGTTAGAATATGAGTTGTACTTCGCTTGCGATCCAAAGTAATTGTAATCGAGAATGAGCCTTATTTTGTCACGACCCACTAAAAGATAGACACTCCTTAAGGGCCGAAAGGGCGTTAAGCGCTCTCTACGGGTGGCAAGATCCTTGAACCTCTGCAGACGTTGGCTCTCTGAGGGAGGTCTGCTTATGAAATCTCAATGGCGATTGGTAACGACAGTGTTGGCGTTAGCTCTCGGCGCTTGCTCTAATGGCGGAGGCGGTGGGGCGGCAGCCCCGGCAGTGACTCAGACAACTACGACCACTCCACTTCCTGAGACTCCCGGAGAGTTCACTTATGAGCTTGTGTTTAATGGTTGTTCCACGGGTAAACATAAACTGACGACAAAGAAAGCATATTGTGATGCGCTTTTGAATGATGCCCTCAATAATAATTGCGCTCGCGAAATGCGTGTTGAGAACTATAATCGGCATTGCACGGGAGCCCAACCGGCCAACCCGGGAACTTTGCCGTCCATGAGTTCCGCTCGTTGTGTTGTGAATGGAATGGACCTAAAGGATCGCACCTTTCTTGATAATATAAATCCCTTTAACCCGCAAAGACGGCAAAGTTTCCGCGATATGTTTTGGGATGGAAAAAAGGAACAAGGATACGATATCTTGCTTTCTTCCGCCGATTCTTACGGGAAAGCTCGTTTTGTGTTGTCGCCTGCTTTGTCAGGAACGGCGGCTTTGGGAGAGATTCAACTTCGTCAGCGCAAGAATCAAGATAGTTTTTCCGTGCGTTCGGGTCTTGGTTCTGAGATTCGCCTTCTGGTCACGAACTATGACGTAGAAAAAGAAGTCGAAGCGGTTTGCATTTCGGATAAAAGCTTTCAAAGACCCAAGGTCGACTTACATCGAGTGCGCTGTTCGACTCAATCAGGAGAAGAGATTATTGAGTGGGATGTGAAGAGCACTGTCGAAAAAAGAATTAAAAGTTCTCGCAACAAAGAGACGGTGATTGTTCGTCTGAAGCCTGCAACTCAAGGGTCTTTAGAGCGCATTGAAATTGAAGCTTTGGAGTTAGACTACGATAAGACATTGAAGGCAGAGGGAGCTCTCAACGAAGGTCTGGAGATCCGCTATCAGGGGCGTGAAACGGCCAAGGAAGTTGCTATCTCCTGTGCGCCCGCGTCAAAATAACTCAGGGACGGGTCTAAATATCTGCATTGACTCTGGTTTTCATAGAACCTAGACTTGA
Organism: Bdellovibrio sp.; assembly: GCF_047637665.1. Taxonomy (NCBI): domain Bacteria; kingdom Pseudomonadati; phylum Bdellovibrionota; class Bdellovibrionia; order Bdellovibrionales; family Pseudobdellovibrionaceae; genus Bdellovibrio; species Bdellovibrio sp. The sequence continues at coordinate 24,770 of NZ_JBLJBT010000005.1, forward strand.
GATGTTTAGCCCCCGATGAAAATTTTCTCTGAAGTGAGATTCAGCATGAGTTTTTTTGACAAAGTTCAAGATTATTTTTCCAATGATATCGCCATTGACCTTGGCACCGCGAACACCCTTGTTTACGTCAAAGGACGCGGGATTATTCTCGATGAACCCTCTGTCGTCGCAGTTCAAAAGAACTATCGCGGTATGCAAAATCGAGTTCTTGCCGTCGGTAAAGAAGCGAAAGATATGTTGGGTCGTACCCCAGGTAGCATCGTGGCAATTCGCCCTATCAAAGACGGCGTTATCGCGGACTTTGAAGTGACTCAATCCATGCTGAAGTACTTTATTGGAAAATCTTTGGGCGAGAAGAAATCGTTTATCCGTCCTCGTATCATTATCTGCGTTCCTTACGGAATCACTCAGGTTGAAAAGCGTGCGGTGAAAGAAGCCGCTCAATCCGCGGGAGCTCGTGAGGTCTATTTGATCGAAGAGCCCATGGCCGCGGCGATTGGTGCGGGTCTTCCGATCACAGAACCATCTGGGAACATGGTGGTGGATATGGGTGGCGGAACCACGGGCGTCGCTGTGATTTCTTTGGGCGGTATCGTCTATTGTAAATCAATTAAAGTGGCCGGTGATAAGTTTGACGAGGCCATCGTGAATTACGTTCGTCGCCAGTTCAACTTGTTGATCGGTGAAAGAACGGCTGAAAATATCAAAATCCAAATTGGCAATGCTTACCCATTCGAAGAAGAAAAGTCCATGGAGATCAAAGGTCGTGACCTCGTTGCCGGGGCACCCAAAACTATTGAGATCACCTCTTCTCAGGTGAACGACGCTTTGATGGATCCCTTGTCTGAAGTGGTCGATGCGGTTCGCACGGCTCTTGAGAAAACTCCCCCTGAGCTTGCCTCTGACATTGTTGATAACGGCATTGTCTTAACTGGTGGCGGCGCGCTTTTAGCGAACTTGGATGTTCTTTTGAGAGAAAGAACAGGTCTTCCCGTTTCAATTGCTGAAGATCCTTTGAGCTGTGTTGTTATGGGTTCCGGCAAGGTTCTCGATCAACTTGATCTTTTACGACAACTTACTGTCGACTAGAGTCAGCAAGAAGAAGGGGCCCATCTCTGGGCCCAACATCTGGACTGCATTTCTGTCCCCACTTCTAATAGAGTAGTTATATGACTGAGGCTGACGTACAATCGATTGCTCTATTTTTCTACTTTGCACTTCTTGATGACCAAAAGGCGATTGAAGCTTCATCGCAGGCACTCGTCTTAGGTCGAGCCCGCAAACAAAGAAATCCCAATCTTAAAAATTCAGTGGCAGTGGTCGCCGCGACAAAATCTGTTTGGGATAAATATAAAGCTCGAGTTGCAAGAGGCCGCCCCAACACCTCCGTGGAGTCCGGCTGGTTGATTCCCGAGGGAGTTGATCTGGGCCCTTGGCGCGAATTTCAGAAATCAGCGTCTGAGGACGAGCTTTTAACAGTGATTTGGTCTAAAATTTTGAAGATTGAAGATGATGACATCTCAGAGGGATTGGGAATCACACAGGGTACGATTCGCTATCGACTGGGACGAGCCCTTCGTAAACTAGGCAGTATGACCCAAGGTGTGAGTAAGTTAAAGCATGGCTCAACAGGAAAATAAGATTTCACTTTCAAAAAAAGGCAAACGAGAGATCTCTCCCTTTATTGGGCATGAACTTCTTTATGATTACCTCTCGGGAAGTTTGGATAAAGAACGTCGCGTAGTCATTGAAGATCACGTGAAATTTTCCCGAGATGCACAGTTAGATCTTACCAAGATTCAAAACGGACAAAGTTATGCGGAGAGGCTGGGCGATACTATTGTTTCTCAACCCATCATTGCGCAGATTAGTACGACCTCAAGCTACATTTCCGTTCTTATGCAAAAATCAAATTTCGATAAATGGCCTCAGGGACTCAAGTGGGGACTGGAAGCTTTGGTCGTTGTTTTGGGCATTGTGATTTTATTGTCGGTGACTCCATGGCAGAAAGTCATGCAACTTGGAATTGGCAGTGGCAGTAAAGAAGTTGTGCTGGCGGAGGTTTCAAAAACGGGAACAACGGCCACGACCTCTGCGGATGCGGAAGACAAGCCGGAGTTTGTTGACGAGGGAGTTAAAGAAGCAACCAAAGAACCTGTGGCGGCCAAGGTTCCGGAAAAAACCCCAGCGCCCGAGAAAACTGTCGCAGCAGCCGTTGTTGCCAAAAATGAGAAGCCTACGACTGAACCACCGTCTGTTACGGCCGTCTCCGGTGGGTTCCTCTATCGCGGTGAAATCGCCGTTACAAATATTGAAGTCGTCGGTCCCAAGATCACAGAAAAGATCAACGAACTGGGAGGGCGTAAGGCCGGCTCCGTGGAGTTGGGTTGGAAGAAAACTGCGAATTCCATGTATTATCACTTTACGATTCCTGAGGCGAAGTATCAGGACCTTATGGGCTTTTTGGCAACTTATGGAAAGCCAAAGATTAGCAAAGAAAAACATCCAAGAGTCATGCCCGACGGGATCGTGCGTATGATTGTTACCGTGGACGAAGCCAAGAAGTGAAAACTTTAAGGAAGAAACCAAAACGATCACTGCGAACAATTTTGATTGTCTGGTTTGTTTTGTTTTCGGTGATTCCTTTGGCGTTTGTTACGGGATATTCGATGGTGAAGTATGAAAAAGCCATCGATCATGAACTGTCGCAACGTCTTAGTGGAAATGCGCGAGAGATTGATCTTGTGCTTTCAGAGTTGCGCGCCAGTCTTCAGCAAAAGCGTGATAAGTACATCCGAGATCCCAGTCTGATCTATCATATGACCGTAGGGGACGGGGCGACCCTTCGAACTTTGTCTTCGCAGTGGATTAAATCAGATAACCTTTCCAGTCTGACGTTTTTTGATCGGGAAGGAAAGATGTTGGCGTCTGTTTTTAAGGACGATAAAGAGAACGTGCGCAGCTTTGTTCCTGTTCAAGACGCGGTTTTCCTCTCTGCAAAATACATGGCTCAGGTCAAAGATGAAAAGGAAATGGCCATAGCCGAAGCCGGCGACAATCAAAAAGTAAATTTGATTTTTATTTCTAAAGTGACGGCGGCGGCAGGAAGGCCTGTAGGTTTTGTCGAGCAGACAGTGAGCCTGGATAAGGCATTTGTAAATCGCCTGAAGAATCGTTTAAAGCTTGAACTGATCTTTTTTAAAGACAGCGGACAGGTCGTGGTTGCCAGTCACCCTGATTTTTATCTCTATAAAAAAGATTTCTTCCGTCCTTTTTTCCGTCCTGGCAACGAGCCATTTTTTGATTTGAATGTTCGATCTATACCTTACGGCTTTTTGATTTATCCCTTGGATTGGGGAATTACCAAGCTTCATGTTGCGCTGGGAGCCTCAAAAAGCGAAGCCAAAGCTGTTCTTAAGAACGTGAACTTTGCTTTTATGACAGTTGTCGGGGCGGTTGTGGTTCTTCTTGTTCTGACCATTCTGGTGACCTCAAGTTGGGTGTTAAAACCCTTGTACGATCTTGTTGAGGCTTTGCAGTCGTTTGAATCACAGGAACAAGCAGTGACCATTCCTGTAAAAAATGACACCGAGATCGGTCTGTTGACGGAATCCTTTAACGAAATGAGCAAGAAGATCTGGCAGGCGCGCTCTGATTTAAGAAAGAAAATCACAGAGCTTGAATCTGCCAACAAAGAACTCAAAGACACCCAAACAAAACTTGTTCACTCCGCCAAGATGGTCAGCCTTGGTCAGTTGGTGGCGGGGGTGGCCCATGAACTCAATAACCCGATTGGCTTTATTTACAGCAACATGACTCATCTCAAAGAATATTCAGAAAGACTGATTGAGATTGCAGAAGTGGCTGAGAAAAACCCTCCGCAACTTCCCGCACTTAAAGAAGAGTATGAGTTTGATTATATTGTAAAAGACTTGCCGAAACTTGTGGCCTCTTGCCAAGATGGTGCCCGTCGTACGCGGGATATCGTATTGGGTCTACGAAACTTTTCACGTCTTGAAGAAGCGAAGCTGCAAGAAATCGATATTCATCAAAGTCTGGATACAACCCTGAATCTCCTTCAGGGTGAAATTAAAAACCGCATTGAGATTCATAGGCAATATGAACCCACCCCTTTGATTCACTGTTATGCCAGCCAGATCAATCAGGTGTTTATGAATATTCTCTCGAATGCTGTTCAGGCCATCGAGGGAAATGGCCATATTTGGATATCCACAACGGCACTGAAAGACTACAAGGGCTCCAAAGATCGTCGCGGCTGGGTGCAAGTCTCAATTCAAGACAGCGGCAAAGGAATGTCGAACGAAACCCTTGAGAAAATTTTTGATCCCTTCTTCACGACTAAAGGCGTGGGGCAGGGGACCGGCTTGGGTCTCAGTATTTCCTACGGAATCATTCAGAATCACGGAGGAGAAATTCAGGCGCGCTCAGAAAGCGGAGTCGGCACTGAGTTTATCGTAATCATTCCGGTATATCCTCCTATACAAGAAAAAAATCCCGTACTTACGTCCTAAAGCTTTCGTCTGTAATTCCGAAAAGTTCAGCATGAAGTACCTTCTTGTTCTTTCTCTGACTTTGATGGGATCTTTGGTTTTGGCAAAAAATCAAAATCTGAAATTAGCGGGAACGGTTCCCCTTCAGGGTGAAGTCCATATTGTGTTTTCGAAATCAGGCACACTTCAAGTCGTGACCCCCAAAGATTCGTCTCTTCTTCGCGTAGAGATTCAGAAGCGCCAACCGGCCTCTTTAGTTCGCGTATCAGCTCCTTAACTATCTTAAGACTAGATGTTAAAGACTCTTAACATTCAGATTTTCCTCTCGAATTTCCTCGAATAACCTGAATGCATGACATTATTAGTATTAAGTTTTGCCGCATTGTTTGTAGGCGCACCGTCATTCGCAGGGGCCTTTCGGTTGACCCCGATGGTGGTGCAGTTTGCTTCTTCAGGGCCTAAGGCGACCCAGGTGATTACATTGGAAAACCCGGGAGGGGAGAAAGTTCCCGTGCAAATAGAGATCTATGCACGAACCTCAGATGCTCGCGGAGAAGAAGTTCGAACGAAGACCGATGAGTTCAATATCTATCCAGAGCAGGTTGTACTGCTTCCCAATGAAAAACGAAATGTGCGAATCACTTGGGCGGGAGAATTTAAAGACGCTAATGAGAAAGCATTTAGAATTATTGCGTCTCAATTACCTGTAGAGCTTCGAGAAAGAAACGCAAAACCGAAAAACAGCGGCGTGAACTTGAAGTTTCTTCTTCAATACGTCGCTTCCGCCTACGTTACTCCTGAGGGAGCCATTGCAAAAATTAGAGTTAAGGACGTAAAAAGTCTTGGGGCAAAAAAGATCTCACTGGTGATCGCCAATGAGGGGACGGCACACAAGGTGCTGCGAGCAAAAAGTCTCAAGATCTATTCTGGAGACAAATTTCTTCTAGAAATTTTGTCGCCGAAAGAGTTCGACAGTCTCAATCTCCTGCCAGGAAAAGAACAAAACGTCGAAGTTAATTTGCCCAAAGAGGCCGTTGGCTCGAACCTTCGTGCTGAGCTCAATCTTTGGGAGTCGGGAGATTGAGAACTCTTTGTGTCTTAGCTTTCCTTTTGCTTCTTTTTCCCTGGGGCGTCCGTGCCCAAGAGGCTCGCCCGTCATTAGATAAACCGTATTTAGTGGCGCCGTTCATCATGGATAATAAAACGTTGGGTGAGGCTTGGGTTTTTCCGCGCGAAGAAAAGTCAGATTTTGCCATTGAGGCCGAAACACTTCTTCGCTTACTACAGCCGCATCTGAAGGATGATCGGTTGGCTCTTTTGAGAAGCCGTATACGTAAAGAAAAAACTTTAACTTTGCGCGACCTTGAAGCCGCTGGGTTGTCGGTCAAGTTTGATGAGAGCACATTGGAAATGTATTTGGACGTGCCCCTGCGATACAGAAAAACCAATGAGCTTGATTTGAACTATTACGACATTGATGGTCAGAAATATCTTCGTCCTCAGGGACAGAGTGGTTATTTAAATATTCGGACTCAACAGTCTTATCAATATGGCTCGGCGGTGCCGGAAGAAAAACTTCCTCTGACCGGACATGTGGATTTTGTCGAAAATGTGAACGGTGTGGTTTTCGAGACCATGGCGGACTACCTTGAAGGCGCTCTTCATCCGTGGCGGCGTTTAGACACTCGCTTCCGTGTCGATGATGAAAAGAATATGATCCGCTACACCTTGGGAGATTTAACCTTAGGGTCTCGAGGTTTTCAGTACTCACCAAATATAGCCGGAATTTCGGTGGTTAAAGAGTTTTCTATCCAACCCTACAAAACACTTCGCGCCCTGAGTGCCACAGAGATCATTATTAAGAGACCCTCCCTGATTGAGATTTACGTCAACGGCTTTCTTTTTAGTCAAATGCGTTTGGCTCCGGGAGTTTTTAATATCAGAGACTTTCCTTTGGCGACGGGACAAAACAGCGTCAAGATTAAGGTGCGTGATGATCTTGGCCAGGAGGAGATCTATGATTTTTCTGTCCTCTTTGAAAATACTCTTTTAGGTAAAGATGTTCATGAGTTTTCCTACGGACTGGGTCTTCCTTGGAGTGAATCCGGGGCTGATCGGGCCTATGATAACACCGGGGCTTTGGGGACTTTCTTTCATCGCATCGGCTTGAGCGATCATTTAACCTTCGGTTTGAATTTTCAGAACTATCGCTCCACGGCCCTTAGCGGGATTGAGTTTTCTGGCGTATCGAACTGGGGCTATATTTCCTTGGAGGGCGGGTATTCGACAGGAGCTTCGCAAATACAAGGATATGCTGAGCGACTGCGCTATCGAACCTTGGATCGTATGTTCGGACGGGACGTGCCGGTTGTTCTGACTTTTGAGGCAGAAAATAGAGATGTTCAATTCCGTCCAGTTTCTGTTTTTGATTTGGGTTTGGCGAATTATTTGCGTCGTTATGATAGCCAACTCAATTTCCGTTTTGCGAATTCCTGGGTTCTGGGAGTGGGAGCCGGTGCTTTTGAGGTGAGTGTTGGAGAGAATAAAAAAATTTATCGCTCGAACCTGATCATCCCTTTGAGTGCACGAACTCGTCTAGAGCTTAGTTATAATAAGTCCGTGGAGAAGGAAGCAGAGGATCGAGGATTACTTTCGTTCTTCTGGAGCGAGTCGCAAGGACGATATAGTGCCAGTGCTTACTACGATTCCTTGCAGAGGAATACCAACCTTGCCCTCAATCGCAACAACCTACAGAAGTATAATGACAGTCGCTGGAACGTTTCTTTACAAGAATCCAACGGGGACTCGTCAGGAAGTCTTTCGGGGGAATATTTAGCTCAACCTCTCAGTTTAAGGTTAGATCATTTTACATCGAATCGGAATGGCCTTCAAACTCACACGACGGGGGTGGGTTTGAACACCGGATTTGCCTGGGTGGGATTGCAGGGCGCCTTTACGCAACCTATTAATGATAGTTTTGTTTTGATTCACACCAAAGAATTTCCGTCAGGGCAGGAATTGATTATCAATCCGAATGGAGAGAATGGCGAAGCTCAGCTAGGTCCCAGAACCGCTACGGTCCTGCGTGATCAGTCTGCTTATTATAGATACTTTGTTAATGTCGACTCAACTTCTTTGCCGGTGGGTTATCTGTTGGAAAAAGAGTTCTATGGCGTTCAGCCCACCTATCGTAGTGGGATCGCCATTGATCTTGGTCTGAAAAAAAAGGTGATGGTGAAGGGGCGACTCGTAAATCGATCTCTTCAGCCTTTGTCTTTTGTGGCGGGCGACGTGATCAACTCCCAAGGACAGTTGGTTGATAATAACTTTTTTACGAACAAGAGTGGGGGCTTCTTAATCGAGGGTCTAGAGCCAGGGATTTACAAGGTCATCACAGATCACCCTGGTTCTGCGCCAATATCTTTCGAAGTGAGAAATGTTGATGGCAATATGCTGAGCCTGGGTGACCTGATTCAACAGGAGGAGGCGGGAGAATGAGATTTCTGATATACATACTACTTCCATTTATTCCCATTTTTGCACGGGCTCAAGGGGCCTCCTGTGTCAATATGCAGCTTCAGGTAAATCAGTCGGTGATCAACTTAACCTCAGGTCAAATCACGGCCAATCCTCAACTTGTGGTTAAGGCGAACACCAACCCTGGGGGCTGCGATTTCTTTATGACTTTTGATTATGGACAGGGAAACTCTTATAACAACAGAGCGTTGCGACGCGGTTCAGATGTTTGGCCCCTACAAATTTCAAAAAATTCTTCCGGAACAGAGGTCTTAAAAAATATTCAAGACGTATCGAGCATGAATGATGTTTTGTCTGGAGCTCTCAGAGCGGGAAGCAACGATCGCCAAGTCAGCGTGAGCTATTGGGTCCTCTTGAATATGGCAAATCCGTGGTTGAGCGCCGGGTTGTATCAGGACACTTTTGTTGTAAAGCTCTATAAAGGTTCCCCCTGGGGTGTTTATTCACTGGTGGAATCAAGATCCGTGGGTATTACCTTCCAAGCACCCAAAAAGGCGGATATTTCGTTGGTGCCAAGTGGGGGGAGCTTCAATCTCAATGACACCACGGAAGTTTTGAACTTTGGCGAGTTGACAGAGGGAAGCATTCGCTCTTGTGATGCGGTCTTAAAGTACAACGCGGGTTACATATTGAAAGCCTCATCAGCGAACGAGGGACGACTGAAACATCAAACGATGCAGGAATATATTTCGTATCAAATAAGATTTAATGGAAGTCTATTTAATTTATCTGGAACGGCATCGTCGCCACGACAGATTTTCCGAGAACTTGGAAGATCCCCGGCCAGCGGTCTGTCCATTCCGATCTCAGTAAAAGTAGGGAGCGTGTCAGGCAAACGATCAGGATCTTATCAGGATGTCATTACCCTGACCGTCGAATCAGCTGAATAGGAAAGCCAATCAAAATGATTGGCTTCCTTGTTCTGTCTTTAAAATTAGTTGTTTGATTGGATGGAAATCGTCAGTGTGTCCTCATAGGTTCCCGCTGGAGCCAGATCATATGCGGTTACGTCCACGGCAAGTGTCGAGCTGGCTGTTTGCAGACCGGCTAAAGAACCAGAGTTCTTAACTTCAACGCCACTTGTGGTTGGAGTGACTGCGCTGGCACCATTGTAGCGAACTTTATAAGAGGTTGCTTTCGAAGCGTCTGCCGTATGCCGTAGTTCGCCTCCGGTAGGAGATGAAATAATAATCTTATATCCCAAAAGATTGTTGGATGTTTCATCAACCGAAGCGACCAGTTTATTGGTTTCGCCACCTCTAATATTTAGACTTGTGCTGCTGGCATTGGCTGCCACACTAATTTCTGAAACGACGCTGACCGTTCCTTGAAGAATAAGATCTGCCGATGTTGCCGCTATAGCCGTGTTTGCAAACGTGAAAGCGGCTACAATTGAAGTTGTGAGAGTCATGAATTTCATAGAGGTCCTTTCGCAAAGGGGGTGGGGGGTTCTTTGACCGATCCTTCACTTCATGGTCTGTGCCACGTCTCAAATTGATTAAAATTCGGTAAGAACTCTTTCGGGATGTCTAAAGGTTCGACACTTATCCAAGAAACGTTTTACAGATACATTTCTGTTTACGAATAGATGTCACTCGTTTTTTCAATAAGACAAAATAGCTAAGTAAAGCTCTCTTTCTTAAGAATTCGACCTCGGGGACCGATAAGACCCTTATGGCATCCAAGACGTCACAAAAAGAAAAGTCCATGTTGCTAGCTTTGCTTCTCTTTATTGGGGCGGCAGGGTTGATCTTTGCGTATTTGGGAACAGAAGAATCTGGAAAAGCGGACAAGCCATCACCCACTGTGAAATCTGAAAAGTTCGAGAAGGCCGTGAACAAACATCTCATGCTGACCAACGAGCGCATGGAAATGGAGCGCCAAAGAATGCAGTTGGAAAATGCGCGTCTTTTGAACTCAGACTTCAATCAAACTGAACCACAAAGAGCTTACGCCAATGATGGGCGATTGGATCTTTCCGGCGATACTCGTGCGGCAGAGTTGGCCAATGAATTAGGGCGAGGCGAACGCCGTGAAGAATCTATGAGTCCTCACGACATCGTACAAAGAGAGCTTTTTAATGCTCAGCAAATGAATGAATATTCTCAAGCCTACAAGGAAGAATATGCGCGGCAGTTTATTGAAAACGCGCGCCGAGGTGGTTACAAAGTCATTTTGAGTGAAGATTTAAGTCGAGTTATTTCCGTGACCCCGATTCGCCAAAATGAAATGAATCTTTTCGGTTCAGGGACAGGCTCCGTTCAGTAAAGCCATCGTGCCGAGGTCTTTCTCCATTTTTTAAAATGTCCATGATCTGCCATGCTGTAGTATTGGTGTGGGGTCATTATCAGGTGATCATTCAGAGGAATCTGAAAGAGGGTGGCGAGTTGATGGATCTTGCGTGTGAGGATCAAGTCCTGTTCTGAGGGGAGGGCTTGGTTGCTCGGGTGATTGTGCGCCAAGACAAAAGAACTGGCGTTGCACAAGACGAGCGTTCGAAAGATGTCGCGCGGATGAATCAGGCAGTGATCCGCTGTTCCGCGAAATAGCATTTCCTTTTTGATCAGGACCATTTGTGAATTTAAAGCCAAAAGCCAGAGTTCTTCGGCGTAGGGATTGATTTGCGCATTCAGACATTTAAAGGCTTGGTAGCTTGAAGAGATCTCAATCATGTTCATTTTTAAATGCAAATAGATGGGGTTTCATATCCTGAATAGGCCTCGTATGAGGATCGGTTTGGGACTTGCGCGTCCGAAGTCCTCGACATAGACTTTTGTGGTATGTCCCAGAGGGGATAGGAAGGTATTATGAAAAAGAATCTAACTATAGCAGCTCTTTCTCTTTCTTTTTTAGCAATGACCAGTTGTGGTCCCAAAGCATTCGTCAAAGGACAATATGACGATGTCAATCGTGAGAATCTTTTAAATGACCAATGGTCTGAAACAGATATGCAAAAAGCTGTTCAAGATCTTGTTGCAAGTGTCATGGCTTCTCCGGCGATTGCGGGCGCTAAAAAAATGCCTGTGGTGATGGTCACCAATTTACAGAATAAAACCAGTGAACATATCGACACTCAAAGCATTATGGACATGGTTCGTGTCGAGCTTATGAAGTCTGGCAAAGTGGGATTCGTGGATAAAGAGGCGCGCCAAGATATCTCTGACGAGTATAACTATCAGAACTCGGGCATGGTGGCTGAGGATTCCAAAAAGGGTCCTGGCGGACAAGTGGGAGCAGACTTCATCATCAACGGACGTTTGGATTCCATCGTACAAGAGGTGGGTAAGGACAAGTCCGTGTACTACAAGCTGACACTGAATCTCACCAACTTGAAAACCAGCATGATCACTTGGTCTGATCAAAAACAGATTCGTAAGACATTTAAGAAGAAAACAATCGGTCTTTAATAGATGAAACTTTTTTTGCAAAGACTCACGCCTGTTGTGGGTCTTTTCTTGATTCTTTCTCTTTCGGGCTGTGCCACCTACCAAAATAAAGTTCAAGAGGCACGGGATGCCCTGACTCGTCGTGAATACACCACAGCTTTAAATGATCTGAAGCCTTTGGCGGAAAAAGAAGGGGATGATCAACTGGTTTATCTCTTGGACTATGGCGTGGCTTTGCAGATTGCGGGAAAGATCAAAGAAAGCAATGAAGTATTTTTGAGAGCCGATCGCCTGGCGGAGCAAGTGGACTATCAGTCCGTTTCGCGATTTGCCGGTTCTTTAGCGCTCAACGAAGAGATGGTTCAATACAAAGGCGACACTTTTGAAAAGATCTTTGTAAATGCCTACTTGGCCATGAACTTTCTGGAGTTGGGGCAACTGGACGACGCCTTGGTAGAAGCTCGTCGTATTAATGAAAAATATTTGAAATATCGAGCTGATGAGAAAAAGAAATTCGAACTGAACTCTTTCAGTAAGTATCTTTCGGCACTGATTTGGGAAGCCAGTCGTAGTTATGATGATGCTTATATTGCCTACAACGAGGCTTATAAGATTGATCCTACTATTGCGACGATTCATGAAGATCTTGTGCGCTCTGCGAAGTTGGCACGTCGTATGGATTCCTATCAGGATTGGAAAAAAAAGTTCCCAGAAGTGAAGGAAGATCCTGCTTGGTATGACAAGAACCTTGGCGAACTTGTTGTGATTTATCAACAGGGTTGGGGGCCGCGAAAGGTGCCCAGTCGAAGTGAATACCGGTTTCCAGCCTTGATGCCTGTTTATAGTGAAACTCAAAAAGCACGATTGACCGTTGCTAACAAATCTTATCTGAGTCGAGAGGTTTACGATGTTCAAGGTGCGGCGATTGAGACCTTGAAGGATGATCAGGGAATTTTGGTGGCCAAACGCCTGTCGGGTCTTGCCACGAAGGCAGTATTGTCTGATCAAGTGCGCCAGAAAAATGAACTCTTAGGAAATCTAACATGGATCGCGCTGAATATCGCCGATCGTGCGGATGTTCGGCAGTGGTCCACGCTGCCACAAACGATTCAGACGATTCGTCTTCCCCTCGCACCGGGACAATATCAACTGCACCTGGAGGGTCTAAATGCCTCTGAGGCATTGACGGGCGAAAATCTTGAGGGCCAAGTGGTCGATATCAAGGCCGGACAGAAGAAGTTTATTATTTGGCGTTCGTTAAAATAGAAAAGCGGAAGAAATCTGAGAATAAAAAAAGGCTCTGTAAATACAGAGCCTTTTTATTTGCACGAGAGTGTATAAAACTCAACAAACGGTCTTAGTTGTTCAACAAAGAAGAACCAGGAAGGTTTGGAGTTTCGTCATCTTGTTGAAGACCAGGAAGAACCGTTGCTTTTTCAGCAGCGACTTTAGCAGTCGTGTCTGTGTTGTAGCGAGTTGCAGCAGTTGCAACGCGGTTTTCCAAGTTTTGTTTAACGCTGTCAGTAGAAGCGTGCTCAACAACTGTGTTTACTTGCTGCTTAGTCATGTAGTCCTGAGGGAACGCGCCAAGCTTAGCCAAGTAACCAGAGATGCTTCCGTTACCGTTCTGGATGATTTCGCGAAGAGTGAAAAGAGGAGCATATTGAGATGCCTTCTTTTCTGCTTCGAAAATGATCTGAGTCAAAGTAGCAGCAGTGATATCGTTTTTAGACTTATTATCGATAACCATTACTTCTTCGTTTGTGCGGATCATTTTAGCGATATCATCAAGAGTCACGTAGCAGCTTTGCTGAGTGTCGTAGAGTTTGCGATTCTGATAGCGCTTGATGATTTTAACTTTAGAATTTGGCTTCGATGTCATTGTTTCGTTTTGGTTGATCAAAGTGCCTCCCAATTTGAAATTTCCCCAAAGTCTCAAGGAGATAAGCTGCTTTATGATTCAGCGTCCCCCTGTAGATGGGCGCAACCTATCCCTGCCGCCACCCCTTGTCAAGGGGTCCTCAGGCCAAAAGAAAAGACTTTAAGCGTCATATATTCTGCAAACTGCCATTCGTTTTTAATTATTTAACAGACCTTTGTCTAAAGTTTTCCTCTAAGGCCGCCGAAAGGTATGAGTATAGGCCGTCGTTTCGGGAAAGAATTTAATGAAAAATGAAGAAAAACAAGAGTTTAAGTCTTCTGGAGTCCTGGCCCTGTTGGGTTTGGTCGGCTTTTCTGCAGCGATTATAGCGACCCCGTGGAATCGCCAAATGCAGGACTCTCGGGCCGAGATCGCCCTTCAAAAAGCTGAGGTCGTTGGCTACCAGGTCGTGCAAATTTATCGCGAAGCGGCAAAAAATTCTCATACATCAGGTCGAAATCCCGCGTCGGTAGAGGAGGCCTCCACGGCCGAAAACCTCCGCAGCACGGGCCTTATGGGCACAGATCCTTGGGGAATGCCCTTCCGGTATCGAATTCTTTCATCCGATAAGGCGGGGCATGTGCGCATCCTTGTTTGGTCTTCAGGACCAAACAAGAAGGCAGAGACTGTCGCCTTGGATAATGAAGAGGTCGCGGTGACTGCGCAGCCCGTCTATTCCGGCGACGATGTCGGAGTCCTTTTGAGTGTGACTCAGAATTAGACAACTTTCGAATCTCGATCAAGGTCTCGATGAGGTCCTGACTTATCAAGGAAATCTCAAAATACGCCGATCAGCCTAGTGACCAAGGAGATCTAATGTTTCCATTCACTAGGACTGCGATAATCCTCCCTCTTATAGCGACTCTCACAGCTTGCGCGACGCTCACTCCGAACGAGTCTGACAAAGCCCCTTATTACGAAGCATCATTTGATGATAAGAACAGAGCTCCTGCGTCTTTTGCTCCTCCGGTCGTATCGCAAGATGGAAACGCAACATTAGACCCTCTCTATCTACGCACTCAGGCTGATTACTATTTCGCGATGGGTGAGGCCTACAGTCTGGAGGGCAATACGGCAAAGGCTGTGGAGTCTTTCAAAATGACTTTGATTTATGATCAAGAGTCTCCGGCTGTGCACATGCGTTTGGCGGCAGAATATCTGAAGCAAGGTCTGATCTCCGAGTCTTTGACGCAAGCTGAAGAAGCTGTCAGCAAAGACCCTAAAAACGTGGATGCGTATTTGTTGTTAGGCGGTTTGTATTCTTCTTTGAAGATGTACCCCAAAGCGATGGACCAATACACGAAGGTGATGAAGCTTCAGCCTGAAAACACGGAAGCACCTCTATATATTGGAGCCTTGTATTCAGAGCAAAAGCAGTACGACAAAGCGGTGAAGTATTTTGAGTCTTTAGCTAAGAACGCCGACTATGCCACGCCCTATTTAGCGCATTACTATATCGGCCGTGTTCGCATGGATCAACCGGAGGCGAAATACCAAAAGGCTGCGGAAGAGTCCTTCAAGAAGGCCTTGCACTTGAAACCGGACTTTGCGGATGCCGTTCTTTCTTTGGGAGCGTTGTACACGAAGCAGAAGAAGGAAGACAAAGCCATTACGATGTATCGCGAATTCCAAAAAGAGAATAATCCAAGTCCTCGTGTGGCGGAAATTCTTGCGCAAACTTATATTGAGCGCGGTGACTATGAAAAAGCTTATGAACAACTCGAAGTTGTAGAAAATGATTCTGACGAACCGCTCAATGTTCGCATGAAGATGGCTTTGATCCTTATTGAGCAGAAACGTTATGACTTGGCCTCTCAGAAGTTGGAGGAGGTTCTTAAGGAAGCTCCTGAGTCTGACAAGGTTCGCTTCTATCTCGCGGCGGTCTATGAAGAGACCAACCAACATGAAAAAGCCGTGAAAGAATATGTTAAAATTCCAGTGACCAGTACTTACTATGGAGAATCCGTGGTTCATGCCGCGTATCTTCTTAAGGGAATGGGCCGCTTGAGTGAAGCTTTGGAAGTGGCGGCGAAGGGTTTAAAAGAGCGCCAAGATCAGCCGCAGGTTTTTGCCATGTACGCGTCTTTGTTGGATGAAAAGAACGACTATAAAGGGGCGGCGAAGATTTTAGAGCAAGGTTTGGTGAAGTTCCCAGAAAATGCTCAGTTGCGTTTTTACTATGGCACGATCAACGACCGTATGGGGAATAAAGATGTGGTCGTTAGTGAAATGAAGAAAGTTTTAGAGATCGACCCGAACCATGTGCAAGGCATGAACTACTTGGCGTTCACGTGGGCTGAGATGGGAATGTATCTGCCGGATGCCGAAAAGCTGGCGCGCAGAGCTTTGGAGTTGGAACCTAAGGACGGTTATGTTTTAGATACTTTGGGTTGGATCTTGTACAAGCAGAATAAGTACACAGAGTCGATCAAGTTCCTCGAGGCAGCTCATAAGTATCAATCCACGGTCAGCATTATCGCTGAACACTTGGGAGATGCCTATTATAAGCAAGCGATGGTTGATAAAGCGAAAAAGATGTACCGTAAAGCCGTGGATCTTGAGACTGACAAAAAGAAGGTTGAAGAGATTCGAAGCAAAATCTTCGCAATTGAAAAACAAGAGCTTTCAACGCCTCGATTGCCCGCGTCTGTTGAAACACCTATTGCCGGACAGGGGCAGTAAAACCGCGTTGATTCATTTCAACGTAAGCAAAATGATTTGCATAAAACAAAAGAGGGAGTGTGACCAGAAGTCCCACTCCCTTTGTCATTCCAGAAATCAAAATCAACAGTCCGAAATAAAAGCTGAGTGCAAAATAAAGTCGAAAATTTTTTAGCGAGGCGAGGCCGACAATGTCGATGGCTTTGGCAAGGCTCTCGTTTCGTTCAGAGTGCAAACGAAGGGCCTGGCTTAAAACTAGATAGAAATAGACCGCCAGGATCAGGAGTCCCAAAGACATCGGAGCTGTGGCAAGAAGGGTTTGTGGACTTTCTAAAATTCCCAAAGCGGATCCCAAGAGGACGCTGGTGGGTAAAAGGATCAGGCTTGTGATCAGGTAGGGGATCCACTCTTTGCGAAGAAATTGAGAATGAGGACGCCAAGAAGCGGTGACAACAAGATTTCGAGCCACTTCCTGGAATATGAGGATTCCAAAGGACATCACAAAAGCGCTTCCCCAGGGAATATAACGAACCAGAAAAATGAAAAAAGTGGCGAGGGCCCCTAAAATAAGGCTGTTCTTCCAGGAGCTATTTAACTGATTCAAGGCTTGTTTAAAAGAATTCATTTCTCTATGCTAAGGCAATGAATACAAGGATCAATTATTTTCTCTTTTTGTTTTTAACCCTTTTCCTTTCTGGTTGTGTCACTAAGATGGTGAAAGAGGGGGTTTACCAAAAAGCTCAATGGGAAACCAAAGCTTTGATTAAGAACCTAAGAGAAGATAAAACACAGTCACTCAATATAGATATCTATGCCGTGAAGAACGAGCGTGCCCGTTTTGAGATCTCGGCGATCTTGGGATATCAGGTGGCAAGTTTGGTGATGAGTCCCACCGAGATCTCTTATATTATTTATCCGCAGAAGACTTTCTTTTATGGAAGAAACTCTGAAACAGCGTTCAGTCGTATGATTGATCTTCCATTGCATCCTATGAATCTTGCAAATATTGCTTTTGAAGAGCCTGTGCGCGGGCCTGGATGGAAATGCACTTTAGACAACTTAGGTTGGCTCTCTCAATGTGAGAATGTTCAAAAGAAAATTCGTGTCGAATGGTTGAGTCGCAATGAGGGACAGAAGAGAGTCGTCATTACGGCCCCGCAATTCGAAATGCAGTGGCAATTTTCAAGTCCCCAGACCGACGTCCAGTTCAAATCTGAGCTGTTCACTTTGAAACAACCCTCGGGATTCAAAGCAATACAAATAAATTAAATTCCTCGTTAACCGTCTAGTAATGAGGCATAATCTAACGAAGTAGGTGTGTCACCAAACACCCGGGGGAGAGATTATGGCCTCTAAGATTGATCTTCATTCGTTGGTAACTAATTGGCAAAATTCGAGCGCGCATGCGAAAGAACACTGGAGTGGTTCTTTTGAGGAATATCTCGGCCTTGTCAAACAGAATCCAAAAATCACAAGAAACGCTTATCAACGTATGTATGACATGATCGTTGAAGAGGGCACGGAAACGTATATCGACTTTAAAAAAGAAGTCGTTCGTTACAGATTCTTTGATGATGTCCACAACAACGGCAAAGATGCTGTCTTCGGACTCGATGTGCAGCTAATGAAATTGGTGAATGTCTTAAAGGCCGCAGCCTTGGGATACGGAACTGAAAAGCGTGTGATTCTTCTGCATGGCCCCGTGGGAAGTGCGAAGTCCACAATCTGCCGGATGTTGAAAAAAGGTCTTGAGCGCTACTCTCACTCTAAGGGCGGTGCCCTTTATACTTTTGAGTGGATCGATGAAAAATTAGAACTCGATGGTCTTCTTGGAAAGGGCGTTAAAGTTTTCCAATCTCCCATGAATGAAGAGCCCCTTCTTTTGATTCCCGAAGAATTGCGTGCGCAAGTTTTTGAGTCCTTGAACAAGGGTCAAGAGGGGACTTATCGTGTGCAAGTCGAAGGGGAGCTCAGCCCTCCTTCGCGTTTTATCTTTAAAGCTTTGATGGAGCGTTACGACGGCGACTTGATGAGAGTGCTTTCTCACGTCCGAGTCCGTCGCCTCTTTATTTCAGAAGCAGATCGTATCGGCATCGGTACGTTCCAGCCTAAAGATGAAAAGAACCAAGACTCGACAGAGTTAACCGGCGATATCAACTATCGTAAGATCGCTGAATACGGATCTGATTCAGATCCTCGCGCGTTCAACTTTGACGGTGAGTTCAACGTCGCCAATCGCGGCATGATTGAGTTCGTCGAGGTGCTCAAACTGGATGTGGCTTTCCTGTACGATCTTTTGGGAGCTTCTCAAGAGCATCGTGTGAAGCCTAAGAAGTTTGCGCAGACCCATATTGATGAAGTGATTATCGGTCACACGAATGAGCCGGAATACCGTCGTCTTCAAGACAACGAGTTCATGGAAGCTCTTCGTGACCGTACAGTGAAAATTGATATTCCTTATATCACTCGTTGGAGAGACGAAATCAATATCTATAAGCGTGATTTCAACTCGCAAAAGGTGCGTGGTATCAGTATTGCCCCTCACACGGTGGAAATGGCCGCGATGTGGGCGATTCTGACTCGTTTGGAAAAACCGAAAAAAGCCAATTTGACTCGCTTACAAAAGCTGAAACTGTATAACGGTAAAACGTTGGCGAACTATACTGAGGACAATGTGCGGGAGCTTCGTAAAGAAACTCAGCGTGAGGGTCTTGAGGGAATTTCGGCTCGTTATATCCAAGATAAACTTTCAAATGCTCTGGTGGCGGCTCAACAATCCAACAAAGGTTCTGTGAATCCCTTCATGGTCTTTAAGGAGCTGGAGTCGGGTTTGAAAAATCACTCGTTGATTTCCAGCGAAGAATTGAAGACCGAATACAAAGAACTCTTGGGTGTGGTCATGCAGGAGTACGAAGAGATCATCAAGGCGGAAGTGCAAAGAGCCATCAGTGCTGATGAAAGTGCGATGCAAAGACTTTGCGCGAACTACATTGATAATGTGAAGGCTTACACTCAGCGCGAAAAGGTGCGTAACCAGTTTACTGGAAACGATGAGGAGCCCGATGAGCGTCTGATGAGATCCATCGAAGAGAAGATTGAGATTCCCGAGTCGCGTAAGGATGATTTCCGACGTGAGATCATGAACTATATCGGCGCCTTGGCTTTGGAAGGCAAGAAGTTCAACTATAAGATGAACGAACGCTTGCACAAAGCGATTGAACTCAAACTCTTTGAAGATCAAAAAGACAGCATCAAGCTCACCACATTGGTGAGCAACGTGGCTGACAAGGACACTCAAGAGAAGATTGATATTGTTAAAACTCGTCTCATCAAGGACTTCGGATACGATGAGATCTCTGCGACAGACGTGTTACACTATGTTGCGAGTATCTTCGCCCGAGGGGACGTAAAGAATAAATAATGTCTATACGGGAAGACCATAATAGATTTAGAGAGATCGTCAAAGGCAAGGTCAAAGAGGACCTTCGCAAGTACGTCTCCCAAGGTGAGATGATCGGGAAGCGTGAGGATGAGTACGTAAAAATTCCGCTTCCTCGCATCGACATTCCGAACTTCCGCTACGGCCCCAAACAACAAGGGGGCGTGGGTCAGGGAGAAGGTCAACCCGGACAAGACGTGGGAGATCCTGGTGAGGGCGGACAAGGTCAAGCTGGCGAAGCGCCGGGCGAGCATCTTGTCGAAGTTGAATTGAGCATGGAAGAATTGGCCGACATTCTGGGTGAGAAATTACAGCTCCCGCGGATTGAACCTAAAGGGGCCAAGAACATTGATTCGATGAAAACGAAGTTCACAGGGCTTGCTCCGGTGGGTCCTGAAGGACTTCGTCATTTCAAATCCTCTTACAAAAGAGCGTTGAAGCGCATGGTGGGGGCTGGGACTTACGATCCTGAAGAACCTCTGGTTCTGCCAATCCGCCGTGATATGCAGTACAAGTCCTTCAAAAAAGTGCAGCAACCGCAAACACAAGCGGTGGTGATTTATATGATGGACGTCTCGGGAAGTATGGGAGACGAGCAGAAAGAAATCGTGCGCTTGGAAAGTTTTTGGATCAATACGTGGCTGAAGAAACATTACAAGGGCCTTGAGACGCGTTTTATTATCCACGACGCCGCAGCGAAAGAAGTCGACGAAGACACGTTCTTTAGAACCAGCGAATCGGGGGGAACTTTGATCAGTTCCGCCTACAAGCTGTGCCAAGAAATTATTTTGAAAGACTATCCTGTCCAGGATTGGAATATCTATCCGTTCCATTTTAGCGATGGAGACAACTGGTCAGGCGAGGACACGCGTTTGTGTATCAAGATGCTGACGGAGTTCTTTCTTCCGAACTGCAACGTCTTTAGTTACGGACAGGTGGAAAGTAAGTACGGAAGCGGTCAGTTCCTCAAAGACTTACAAAAGGAAATCGGCGCCGACGAACGCCTGACGTTGAGTCAGATCGAAAGCCGCGACAAAATCCTAGACTCAATCAAAGATTTCCTAGGCAAAGGCCGCTAACCCGAAAGGTACGCCGTACCTTTTTGAAGTGCGCTGCGACATTGGGACTAGGTGAGAGTTCGAGAAGTGGAGTAACGATGGCCAACTTAACACCGGAATTGGAAGCTGAAAGAAAAAGAATCTGCCAAATCGCCAAAGATGCGGGCTTGGATTTCTTTGAGACAATCTTTGAGCTGATCACCTACGACCAAATCAATCAGTTTGCGGCCTACGGCGGATTTCCTGTTCGCTATCCGCACTGGAAATTTGGAATGGAGTATGAACATCTCTCCAAGAGTTATGAATACGGTCTTTCGAAAATCTACGAAATGGTGATCAATACCGATCCTTGTTACGCGTACCTCATGGAGGGGAACGCGATGATGGATCAAAAGCTCGTCATGGCCCATGTGTACGGTCACTGTGATTTCTTTAAGAACAATATTTGGTTTTCAAAAACCAATCGCAAAATGATGGACCAAATGGCGAATCATGCCACGCGCATTCGTCGTTATATGGATCGTTATGGCCAGGACACCGTTGAGAACTTCATCGATGTTTGTTTGAGTTTGGAAAATCTGATTGATCGCTACAGTCCCTATGTGGAAAAGTCTGTGACTAAGTCCGAAGAGTCGAGGCCTCAAGAGCCGAACTATCTTCTTCGTGTTGATAGATCCTATATGCGGGACTATATCAACCCGCCGTCTTTCGTAGAAGAACAGCGGAAGAAAGCGGAAGAAGAAGCAATACAAAAAGCCCAAAGATTTCCTCGGGAGCCCGAGAAGGACGTATTAAACTTCTTTATTCATCATGCTCCGCTGACGGATTGGCAGCAGGACGTGTTGTCGATCATTCGTGACGAGGCTTATTATTTCTCTCCTCAAGGAATGACGAAGACGATGAACGAGGGATGGGCCTCCTATTGGCATTCAAAGCTGATGACGACGAAGATCTTGAATGATTCTGAGATTATTGATTTTGCCGATCATCACAGCGGAACAATGGCGATGGCTCCGAACGGTTACAATCCCTACAAGGTAGGAATCGAACTTTTCCGTGACATCGAAGAGAGATGGAATAAGGGTCAGTTCGGTCGTGAGTGGGAAGAGTGCGACGATGTTCGTGAGCGTAAGAACTGGAATCGAGATTTGCGCCTGGGTCGCGAAAAAATCTTTGAAGTTCGTAAGGTCTGCAATGACGTGACCTTCATCGATCAGTTCCTCACTGAAGACTTCTGTGTGCGCAATAAGTTGTTTGTCTATAAATTCAATAAAAAGACCAATAAATTTGAAGTCGACACCAAGGATTTTAAGGCCATCAAAGCGCAGTTGTTGTTTCATATGACGAACTTTGGACAGCCTATTATTCGGATTGAGGATGCCAACTTTGAGAATCGTGGAGAGCTTCTTTTAACTCATCTTCACGAAGGTATTGATATGCAGCCCGACTTTATGAGTGAGACGTTGAAGAATGTCTTCAGGATGTGGAAGCGCCCAGTCAATATTGCAACGGTCATGGATGAAACTCCGCAGCTTTTTAGATTTGATGGGAAGGAGTATACTCAGCACAAGCTAGGCCAAGAGCCGAGCCCGAATCCCGCAAATGAAGAAAAGCAAGGGACATGAAGAATACTCGTTTAGTTTACAGTACTGACCCCAAAGACAACGTTCGCTGCCCTCAGTGTAAAGAGCTGAAAGGGGAATGCCAGTGTCGTCCCCAAGACAGCATGGAGGGAGCGCAGTTTACAGTGGTGTTTCGTTTAGAGAAAGGCGGGCGCGGCGGAAAAACCGTCACAGTTATGGATGGTTTCCCTCGCAATGAGGACTATTTAAAGACACTGGCGAAAGAGCTCAAAGCAAAATGTGGCGTGGGTGGGACTCACACTTTATCCGACAAAAGTGGTATAATTGAAATACAAGGTGACAAAAGGGATCAACTTAAGAAGATACTTGAGGGTAAGAAGATCAAGTACAAAGGTGTATAAATCTGGACCCACTGGATCTTGAATTTTAAAGATGATCGCGAGATGCTACAAAATATGAATATGTTTACTACGACCAATCCCTTAAGAGGTGCGGACTTGGCTGCCAAAAAGATTGTTATCGTTGATGACTATGAAGAAAGCTGCAAGCTTCTGGCGGAAATCCTAGGCTCAACCTACGAATGCTCGTACACCTCAGACAGTTCAGCTGCCGTGAAGCTTATTAATGATAAAAGACCGGATTTGATTCTGCTGGATTATAAAATGCCGGGAGTCATGGGCGTGGATGTTTGCCGTATGGTTCGCGAAAGTGAATCAACGAAAAACACACCGATTATTTTTGTGTCGGGTGCTGCGACGATTGATGAAAGAATCAAAGCCTTTGAGACGGGTGCGGATGACTTTATTTCTAAGCCGTTCCACGTTAAAGAGTTGGTTTTGAGAATCAAAGCTCGTCTTTCCGATAAAGAGCCGGAAATGGCTTCCGAGTTGATTGCGGCAAATCTGCGTATGAACCTTCTTTCGCGACAAGTTTTTGTTGATAATGAAGAAGTCGGTTTAACGCCGAAACAGTTTGATATTTTGAAGCTGCTTGTGGCAGCTAAAAATAATCTTGTGACTCGTGAGAAATGTTTGACGGAAATTTGGGGTGATACCGAAGTGACGTCCCGAAACGTAGACTCGCAGATCAACTATCTCAAACGCAAAATTCAGAAATTCAATGGCCGCATCGTTGCGGTGCCATCCTTGGGCTATCGCTTAGAAGTTCAAGATTAATAAAAACCCGGCCAGCTGCCGGGACCAAGGTCCAGAGCGCGCATATTATAAAGAAAGCACCCGTCAGCGCCGATAAGTAGGTGATGCGTTTTCTAGTCATTTTTCTATCTCTAAATTTTCTTTTTGCAGCACCTCTTTGTTGGGCGATCCCACCGGAAGTTCTGTGTAATCAGGATCTTTTGGAAGATCTTGAAGGGTTTCAGAAGGACAAGATTCAAGAGATCTGTTCGCAGGCGGGTCAGTACGAAGACTCTTTGCTTCCAGATCAAAATGCCACGACGTCGGGAAAGTTCCGTGAAGGAAAGACAGCGACGTACGATTACACGGACTTTTTTAAGAGCTTCACAAAGTCCCTAGGATCCATCCATCGTGGAGAGAAGTGTGAGCCGCAAAAAGACAGCGACACGCGTGTTGCTTATCCCAGCCTCAATCTTGAAAAGACAGCGGCCGGAACCATTCCCGTTTCCGTGGTCAGCGAAGAAGAGCTAAATAAGATTTTTGACGAGTTCTCCAAAGACCCGAAATATGCCTTTGATATCCCCGAAAACGGCTGTTGGGCCCGAGCTCATTTGATGGCTCGTGAGTTTGAGAAACGTGGAATTCGCGTGGCGAAGATGTTTGTCGAGGGAACGTTGGTTGTGCAAACCAAAAAAGCTCTGAATGGTGAGGGTGTTGTTTGGACTTATCATGTCGCTCCGATGGTTGCTGTTCAGACGGCCAAGGGTGTGGAGATGAGGATCTTGGATCCCTCTTTATTTGAAAAACCCGTTCCTGTAAAAACCTGGACAGACAAAATGTTGCCAGCTCCCGAATTAAAGGAAGATGTGCAGATCTACGTCACAGATCGTTTTGTTTTAGATCCTCTTCGCGGGGAGAGTATGAAATCGATCAAAGAGGATCCTTCGCGAGGACGCTGGCATATGGCTGAGGTCGTGATGGCGGAACAAGAGTTGGAAGAGCGACGCATGGACTCGGAAGATCGTAAAGAGTGGCGTCAAAAAAAACTGATCCCCTCATTTGAGCAAGGAGCCTTTTCACAATGAAGCTCTTCTTAACCACCCTGGCATTTCTTCTTGGAAGTTCGGCGTTTGCAGAAGAGCCGACTGTAAAGCCACATTCCTTTATTGATGTGGTTTATAAAATTAAAACTCAGAACGGAAAATCGCTTATCACTTTTTATCGAGCACCCACGTTGTATGAGGTTCCCGAAGTCAAAGACATGACCTTGTTGAGAAAACTAGAAGCAAGTCAAAAAGATAAAAAGCCGATTCGGGTCACCGTGGACCCGTTGACACGTAAAATCCTGTCGATCAAAGCCCCTTAAGCGCGGGGCCCTTTCTTAGAGAAACTTTTGTGCGATTTTTTGTGTGAACTCTTGCCGTGAGGGGGGCCCTTCTTTTCGGGGCGGTTGCCAGCACGAAAGCGGTTCTTGGCTTTGTTCTCAAGGCGTTGTCCTTCCAAGATGGCTTTGGCTTTTCCCGGGCTCAAGACCGCCGCCTTGGCAATAGCCTCCGAATGATAAGGATGATCGGTGACAAGCTCTACGGTCTGACGAGTGACTTTTTCTACGGCGAACATGAACGATCGTTCTTCCGCTGTACAGAAAGAAATGGACTGTCCCGAAGCTCCGGCGCGCGCCGTTCTTCCGATACGGTGAACGTAACTTTCAGGAATATGCGGCATCTCCAGGTTGATCACGTGAGTGATGCCATCGATATCAATTCCGCGAGCAGCAATATCAGTCGCGACCAGTACGCGAACATCTCCGTTGCGGAAGTCTTCAAGAGCGCGTTGACGAGCGGACTGAGATTTATCGCCATGAATGCCGGCCGCTTGGATGCCTGCTTTGACCAGTTTATCGACAACGCGGTTGGCTCCGTACTTCATTTGCACGAACACGAGAACCTTGTAAAGGTCGTTGTCTTTCAGAAGGTGAAGAAGAAGATCCAATTTATCTTTCTTTTCCACATACATCACTTTTTGTTCGACTTTTTCAGCCGTCGAAGAAGTGGGTGTCACTTCCACCTTTTTGGGACGAATTAAAATTGTTTCGGCCAGCTTTTGAATTTCTGGCGGCATTGTTGCAGAAAAGAAAAGATTGTGGCGACGTTTCGGCAAAAGAGGAAGGATGCGTTTAATGTCTTGCATGAATCCCATGTCCAGCATGCGATCAGCTTCATCCAAAACAAAGATATCAACCTTATCCAGGCGCAGAAATTTTTGCTGAAATAAATCCAAAAGTCGTCCCGGAGTGGCGACTAAAATATCTACGCCCTCTTGCAAGGCGCGCACTTGCGGGTTTTGTCCAACGCCGCCATAGATCACCGCATGTTTAAGTTTCAAGTGGCTGCCATAGGCCTTGATATTGTCATAAATTTGAATTGCGAGTTCTCGAGTTGGAGTCAAAATCAAGGCCCGAGGACACTTGGGCTCGGGACGAGAGGTGTAGCGAGTCAGGTTTTGCAGAATGGGCAGCGAGAAGGCCGCTGTTTTTCCAGTTCCTGTTTGGGCAATACCAAGAAGATCTTGTCCCTCAAGAATAACAGGAATAGCTGCCAACTGAATGGGAGTTGGGGTTTCATATCCTGCTTCTTTTAACGAAAATTGAAGAGGGGCGATCAGGGGAAGGTCAGTGAATTTTGTCTTTGTCATCAACTGGGATTTGTAACAGGGTGGCAGAACTAGCGCAAGGCCGATTTCTTGAGCGCAGTTTTGAGCAATTTTTGCACGGCCCAGAGGATGTCTTTGTTGTAGCCGAAGATCTCTGGAACCCTCTTAACGTCCAACCACTCCACACCTTTGTGATAAGAGGCGTCCTCCACTTTATGAGGGGGGCTCCACTCTTGATCTAGAACGCCCACATAAAAGACTGTGCGACAGGCGTGGATATTGCCGTTCCAAAGAAAGTCATATTTGCGCTCAAAGGCGGTTTCTTCCAAAATTCGTACTTTATAGCCCGTTTCTTCCAGGCATTCTCGCGCGGCGGCCTCGATCGAGGACTCCCCCTCTTCGAGACCCCCTCCGGGAACAAAGAAGTACGGCGTTTGGGATGTGGGATCCACGGCGTGAAATCCCAAAATTTTATTCTTATGAACAACAATCACCGAGGTGCGATCGCGAAAGATTTTTTGTGTTTTAGAGGCCTTGTGTTCTTCGCGGCGATTTTGGAAAAAACTTTGCAAAAGAGCGGCGCAGTCGGGGGCAAGGACTCCGGCGGTGACTTCCACTTGATGATTTAAGCGAGAGTCATTCAAAACATTATAGAGACTCTCAATAGCGCCCCCCTTGGGATCGGAAGCTCCATAGACCACGCGCTTCAGACGAGCTTGTTGAATGGCGCCCGCACACATCACGCAGGGTTCAAGGGTTACATACAGGGTGCAATCACTCAGACGCCAGTTGTGTTTTTTCTGAGAGGCCTTATGAAGAGCAAACAGTTCCGCGTGACCCAGGGGAGTTTGTTGTCTTTCGCGAGTGTTGATCGCCCAAGACACCAATCCGTCAGGTCCTACGAGTAAAGCCGCGATCGGAACTTCGTTCTTCTCGGCGGCTTTTTTGGCAAGGCGAAGGGCCTTGCCCATCCATTTCACATCTTCAGCAGAAAAACTCACTAGGACTCCTCAGAGATTCTTTCGCGAAGTTTGACAGGTTCGGAAGGCTTTTTCTTACGCATGCGAATGTTGAGCATCTCAACTCCGACTGAAAATGCCATCGCGAAATAGACATAGCCTTTGGGGATATGCACTTCCAGGGATTCGACGATCAAAGTAAAACCAATCATCAACAAGAAGCTCAAGGCCAAGATTTTCAAGGACGGGTGGGCGTCGACAAAATTGCTGATGGGTTTTGCGGCAAACATCATCACCAGTGTTGAGGCGATGACTGCGGCGACCATCACGGAAATTTCACTCACCATACCCACCGCTGTGATCACGGAGTCCAAAGAGAACACGATATCGAGCAAAAGAATTTGTACGATCACTGCGTTGAAAGAGTGGGCCACGTGTCCCGATTGGCTGCCCTCCACACCTTCAAGTTTGTGATTGATCTCCATCGTACTTTTAACAATCAGGAAGAGACCTCCAAGAAGAAGGATCAGGTCGCGGCCGGAAATTTCCTGGTTGAATACTGAGAAAAGGGGTGCCGTCAGGCCAATAATCCACGACAAAGAGAGAAGCAGAAGGATGCGAGTCCCCACCGCCAGCCCCAAACCGGTGATGCGGGCTTTGTCCTGCTGGTCTTGCGGGAGCTTCCCGGCCAGGATCGAAATAAAGATGATATTGTCGATGCCGAGGACCAACTCCAGGGCAAACAGGGTGGCGAAGGCGATCCAAATTTGAGGGTTCGTTAGCATTTCCATTGTAAAAACAACTCCTTAAGGGGTGACCCAGTTATAAACTAATCTCACAGCCTTTCAATTTTGATTGCGATAAGATAATTCAACGCGTCAGGACCCCAAGGCTTGCCCCTTTTGTGCTGCTTTGTTATACACTTTCCTTCTTATTCCACTCAGAAGGGCAGGTGATTGTTGTGGCAATGGTAAAGATCAAAGACGGTGAGTCTTTTGAATCTGCGTTCAGAAAATTCAAAAAATCTTGCGAAAAAGCAGGAATTCTTTCTGAAGTTAAAAAACGCGAACACTTTGAAAAGCCCTCTGTAAGACTTAAAAAGAAGTCTATCGCAGCTCGTAAGCGCGCTGTGAAAAAATCTAGAAAAGGCTGGAACGACTAATTTTCCGATCTTACGGAATTTGGTTTTTATAAGAGGCGGCCTATGGTCGCCTCTGTTCTATGGAGGCTCTAATGGAAATCAGAGAAAAAATCACTGCGGATGTCAAAGCCGCGATGATCGCTAAGGAATCAGTTAAGTTGGGAGCTCTTCGTATGCTCCAAGCGGCGATCAAAAATCGTGAAATCGAACTTCGTCCCAACGCCATCACTGGTGAAGAAGTTATGGGCGTCGTTAAAAAGCTTGTAAAACAAAGAAAAGAATCTATCGATCAATTCCAACAAGCGGGTCGTCAGGATCTTGTCGATCAAGAAACTGCGGAATTGAAAGTTCTAGAAGTTTATTTGCCAGCGCAAATGAGCCGTGAACAGATCGAAGCTCTCGTAACAGAAGTGATCGCAGCATTGGGTGCAAAAACCGTGAAGGACATGGGTCCTGTGATGAAAGAAGTCATCGCAAAATCCGGTGGTGCCGCAGACAACAAAGTAGTGAGCGAAGTTATTAAATCTAAACTTGCTTAAGAAGGGGCTCTGAGGGCCTTTTCCTTTTAAGTTGTCGGAAGGTGCATGAGATTTTCTCAAGACTTTATCGAGAGAGTATCCGAGGCCAATAACCTCGTCGACATCATCTCTCAATATACTCAGCTTAAACAAAGTGGTAGCGGCCTTATGGGCCGCTGTCCGTTTCCAGATCACGTCGAAAAAACGGCGTCGTTCTCGGTTTCCGAGACCAAGCAGGTCTATCACTGCTTCGGTTGCCACAAAAGTGGCAACTTATTTTCCTTTCTGCGTGACTACCAAGGCATGAGTTTTCCCGAGGCCGTGGAGTATCTTGCCAATCGTGCCAGCATTCCAATGCCCGCTCCTGAAAAAGAGGATGAGGCCCGAGATCAGGTGGCTGAAAAAAAGAAGCTTTTGTTAAAAGTAAATAAGCTTGCGGCGACTTACTTTTCAGAACAGCTTCAACGTGTTCCCCATGATCATCCCGTGCGTAAATACATTGCCAGTCGTGGACTTTCCGCCGAGGTGATTGAAACCTTCGGTATCGGTTATGCGGTGGCCGAGTGGGATGGGCTTGAAAGGCATTTGGCCTCTAAGCAGGTGCCTATGGCTTTGGCGGAAGAAGCCCGTTTGGTGAAGGCGCGCAATAATAAATCCGGATACTTTGATATCTTTCGCGACCGCCTGATGTTCCCGATCTTCTCGGCGATGGGAGAGCCCATTGCTTTTGGTGGACGATACCTAGAGAAGAAAGAAAACGAACCTAAATA
Organism: Bdellovibrio sp.; assembly: GCF_047637665.1. Lineage (NCBI taxonomy): Bacteria > Pseudomonadati > Bdellovibrionota > Bdellovibrionia > Bdellovibrionales > Pseudobdellovibrionaceae > Bdellovibrio > Bdellovibrio sp. The sequence goes on from NZ_JBLJBT010000005.1 coordinate 54,039, forward strand.
TTTAAACTCTCCTGAAACTCCCGTTTTTATTAAGGGCAAAGTCCTTTACGGTCTTTCGCAAACGGCGCGCTATATTCGCAGTGAGGATATGGCCCTGATTGTGGAAGGTTATATGGATCTGGTGTCGCTGTACCAGGCGGGCATTCGCAATGTCGTGGCCACCATGGGAACGGCGTTGACGCCCGATCATGGTAAGATGCTCAAGCGTATGACGAAAAACGTGGTCGCGCTTTTTGACGGCGACTCTGCCGGGATGGAGGCTGCCGAGCGCAGTTTGCCGATTTTATTGGCGGCGGATCTTTATCCGAAAGGACTGACTCTTCCAAACAATATGGACCCCGATGATTATGTCAAAAAATACGGGGCCGAAGCGCTGAAGGCGGAGCTTGAGAAAGCACCGGATCTTTTTGTGATGATTTTAGCGCGTTGGATGGAGGGGTATCGGGGGGAGGCTTCTGAAAAAGTGAAGCTGGCAGATAAACTCAAGCCTCTTTTTGAGGTTGTTCCCGATCAGCGCCTGCGGGACCTTTATCTGGCTGAAGCGGCTCAAAAGATGAGCGTCACTCTTCCCTGGTTGCGTCAAGCTGTGGGGCTACAAAGCAGTGGGCCTGTATATTCACAAAATCGGCCTGCGATGAGTCGAACCATGCCCCAGGGGCCGGCGGCTAACCAAAAGCCCCCTGAAGAGGTGTCTCAACCTTCAGAGGGAGGCAAAATCAGCCTCAAGGGAGCCTCAAAGGCAGAGATTCTGCTATTAGGACTGGTACTCAAAAGTCGTGCCAATTTTGAGCAATTTTCGAATGAAAAACTCATCGAGAGTGTTGCTCATGAAGGAGTGAAAAAGATCCTCGAAAAGGCGACGGATGTGTATAGACAAGATCTCAATAAGTTTGATAAGTTGACCAGTCTGCTTGTCTCATACGTTGATCAGCCTGAATATTTATTCCAAGTGGGGCCGACTCCAGAGGCCGACCCAGGGTTCGACGAAGAGGCAGAGACGAAACTGCTGCGTGATTGCTTTAAGCGCGTGCGTGAAAATTTCTTACGGGAACAAGCAAAGCAATTGGCGAGAGATCTTAAAAACGAACCTAGTTCGGAAAAGTTGGAACAGATTATGAATATTCAGAGAAACCGAATCTCTCTGAATAAAGGGTAAAAGGCGGGGTATTGATGAAACCGAACCTACCAAACAAACAAGAGAAAGAGCCCGTAAAGGTTCTTTCTTTGCAGGAACAAGAAACGTTGATTAAAGAAGAAATTCAACGATTTCTGAAGCTTGCAAAGGAAAAAGGCGCGTTGACGATTGAAGAGATCAACGACCTTCTTCCGCCTGAAATTATCGCTCCTTCTGTCTTGGATTCCTTCATGCAGGGTCTTGAGGCTGGTGGTGTAGTTATTTCAGACTTGTCTGAAACTTCGAAAGAAGAAGAGGGCGAAGGAGCATTCCTTGAAAGCCCGGATTCTGATGACGAAGAAGTAGATGAAGAAGAAAAAGCTGAAAGCGAAGACGTTAAGGGGAACGACCCTGTTCGTCTTTATTTGCGTAAAATGGGTAGCGTCTCTCTTCTCACTCGTGAGGGTGAGGTTGAGATTGCTCGTCGTATTGAAAAAGGGGAGCGTGAAATCGTTCGTGCGATCCTTTTGTCCCCTCTGGGCACCTACGAGATCATTCAACTGGGTAAGCGTCTTGATGAAGGACGTATCAAAGTTAAATCGATCTTCCGTGGTCTTGAGGACGAAGATACTCAATACGATGAAAAGGAGTACATCGATAAGATCCATGAGCTTATCGGTAAAGTGACTGAGTACCAAAAGGCCGCTCAGAAGTACTTCGATGTTCTTCGTAAAGAAGAAACAAACACGCCGGCTCGTCAAGCGGCCATGAAAGAACTTGTTTTGATGAACGACAAGTTGATGGCGAACTTCGAGTCTGTGAACTTCAATCGTAAAACAATCAATCGCGTTGTGATTAAGTTTAAGAACTTGGTCAGCCGTATCGGAACTCTTCGTCGTCGCATTAAAGATGGCGTTGAACGCACGTTCTCTAAAGACGTGGCGGCGATGGCAGAGCGTATGAAGCTGATCGATGCGAATGAAAAAGAATTAACCAGAATGACTCGCGACACGGGTTTGAACTATCAGAAGTTCAAATCTTATGTGTTGCAGGCTCAAGAGGCTGAAAAGCGTATTAAGCGTTTGGACTCTGAGACTGAGATGAACCACAACTGGGTGAAGGAAACTTACACAGCGATCTGGAAAGGGGAGCGTGAGGCAGATGCGGCGAAATCAGAACTCGTCGAAGCGAACTTGCGTCTCGTGGTTTCTATCGCGAAGAAGTACACCAACCGCGGACTTCAGTTCTTGGATTTGATCCAGGAAGGTAACATCGGTTTGATGAAGGCCGTTGATAAGTTCGAATACCGTCGTGGTTATAAGTTCTCGACTTATGCGACTTGGTGGATCCGTCAGGCGATTACTCGTGCAATTGCCGATCAGGCGCGTACGATCCGTATCCCAGTGCATATGATCGAAACGATCAACAAGCTGGTTCGTACATCTCGCTATTTGATTCAAGAGTTGGGTCGTGAGCCCACCCCTGAAGAGATCGCGGATAAGATGGACATGCCGGTTGATAAGGTTCGCAAGGTCTTGAAGATCGCTAAAGAACCAATCTCTTTGGAAACTCCAGTGGGTGAAGAAGAAGATTCTCACTTAGGGGACTTTATCGAAGACAAAAAGGTGATCAATCCTGCGGAAGCGATTGTGAACCTGAACTTGGCGGAACAAACTCGCCGTGTTCTTTCGACTTTGACTCCAAGAGAAGAAAAAGTTCTGCGTATGCGTTTTGGTATCGGGGAAGAGTCAGACCATACTTTGGAAGAAGTGGGTCAGGACTTCAACGTGACTCGTGAACGTATCCGTCAGATCGAGGCCAAGGCTTTGAGAAAGCTGCGCCATCCTTCTCGCTCGAACAAACTCAAAGCGTTTGTCGACAGCTAGGATTTAGTAAAAATTGAATGCTAAAAAGGGGTCTTTCAAAGACCCCTTTTTTATTTTATTATATGCGTTCTTGTTTGGTTTTGGCTCTTTAGAGACGAAGGAAGGGTATGAAATCTATGGTTTGGGGTGTTGTCATTATTGTCGTAGGCCTTTGTGTCCTTTTGGGGGCCATCTTTGGAATTAATATTCCGATCATCAAGATTCTTTTCGGTCTTTTCTTAGTTTATTTGGGTGTGAAGGTGATCTTCGGAGCCTTTTCCTGGAATTTTGATTTTAAGGCAGAGAAACGCTCTTCCGATCACGAAGCGGTCTTTGCCAAGGCGCAGTTCCAGTATCCCAATGCCAAAGAGGCGCGGGAGTATGTGACGGTGTTTGGCTCTTCCCAGTTGGATTTATCCGAGGCTGAGGATCTGACCGAACAAAGTCTTGAAACGGTCACTGTGTTTGGGGAGAGCGAGATCGTGGTGAAGAAGGGTCTGCCTCTTCGAGTGGAATCCAATACGGTTTTTGCAAAGTCTGAATTTCCCGGAAAAAATATTTCCGCTTTTGGACAATTCCACTATACGACCCCAGGGCTGAAAGAGGGTGATCCCGCTTTGAACCTTAAGGTGACGGTGGTTTTTGGTTCCTTGAAAGTGACTGAAAAAGACTAATGCAGTGTGATTTGGCTAGAGTCCAAGGTGTTTGGTACTCTGCCTCTGTTTTTCATCTATGGGGAGTTAGCTTAGTTGGTTAAAGCAGCCGGCTCATAACCGGCGGATCGGGGGTTCAAGTCCCTCACTCCCTACCATTTTCGAAGCCACCTATCGGTGGTTTTATCGTAATTAAAATAAGTAGAATAATAACAACAGGTTGAGCCAATAGAGGCTTCTAGCTTCATTTTGTCCAATATCCCGCAAAAACCCGCGAAATAACGGCAGTTGATAGAGTTTTGTAGTAGTCGCTGTAGCAGTCGTCATGATTGCTACAGTTGTCTTTTGCAAGATCTACGGATGTACCCCAGGGGGTGTCCTCGAACGTCTACGAACTTACCCTACCATCGCGACGCAAGCGTGTGTGCGTGTGTGGTGAATTTTGGGGGTATATCCCCTCAGCTTCTTTCTTCTATTTAGCTGCTCGATTTCAAAGAGCGTTTGATCGAAATGGGAGGCAATTTGAACTCAGTCAAACGTCTTGTGAAAATCCGAGTGGCCGTGATTTTTACTATGGTTAAGCGGATTTGTGTATTTCATGACGGATTAAGTCTGCCCTGTCACACAAATCACATTGAGGATGAGTTGTGGAATTAAAATCAATTTTACGAAAACTCATCAAGGAGAAGGGGCTTACAGTTGCAAGCCTTTCGAGAGGTACAAAAGTGCCTGTACAAACACTTCATGGATGGCTTCATGGTGTAGAGCCAAAAAGTGTTCGCCAGTTAAAGATTGTGGCCGATTATCTTGATGTTAATCTGGACTACCTTTGTTTTGGTATTAAACATAAAGTAGATTATCCCAAAATTGAAAAGTTTGAAGATGAAATCAATGCTGGTGTTTTTGAGGTGGTTCTTCGGAGGATAAAGAAGTGAAAGATACACAATTATGGCACTGATTCAATGTAAGGAATGCAGTAAGACTGTTTCTGATGATGCCAAGTCATGTCCTCATTGCGGATATACTGGAATAGTAAAGGATCGAAAACGTGCTGAAGAAGAGGCGATTATGGCTACTACTGGCGGTAAGGTTACTTATGCCGTCATAGTTTTTTTGCTACTTTGGGGAGTTTATAGTTGTGTTAGACCAAGTTCTAAAAATAAGCAGATAAGTTATTCAGCTCTTTCAGAGGTTCATCAGAAACTTGCTGATGATTGCATGAGATGGGTGGACTATAAGAGGGGTGATCCCCTTATCAGAGGTATGGACAACCCAGAAAGCCATGAGACGCGAATTACTCTCAATACTGATCAGGGTTCGTTTACCAGATGTGACTATCAGACAAAATCTGGGGAGCGAGTAAAAGCTGAATGGATTCTGAATGGTGAAATTGTTAAAACATACTGAGGAAAAGTGATGAAAAGTATTCTATTGATTATAATGCTTATGATTTCGGCCTGTGCATTCACCCCTCATCGTGATGCCCGCGAATATCCTGTGAAAATTGAAAATACCCCAGAACCCAAAGGTATTGCAATTAAGGTTTATACTTCCACTCCATTGGATAATGTTGTTGGGAAGATAAAAAATGGTTGGGGTATGGAAACTGCTGATATTTCTATCCCGCAAAAAAGGACAAATGTCTTGCAGCAGGCTCTTGAGGCGGAGTTGAAGTTGACTGGTTATCAAGTGAAAGACGATTCATCAAATGCACTACTATCTCGGATCAATCAATATGAAATCGAGATAGCCCAGGAGGGCGGTGCGGTTGGTTATTACTCGATTTGTGACGTTAATATATATCTGAAGACAAAGTCTGGATTGTTTGAAAGGAACGTCGTTGCCACTGACAAGGTCACATCTTATTGGGCCGTGACAGCAAAAGACGGTGTTGACTCATTTTACAAAGTTACCCAAGAGTGCGCTAAAAGTATTGTGAAGTTGGTTGAGGAGAAAAAACTATGAAGGTGATCGTTTTGCTTCTCGCAGTTTTTACTCTCTGTAGTTGCGTTACCCGAAACAAGGTCTTTTTCAACAAGACAACTGGTTCAAGATGGGTCTCAGTCGATAATCCGAGTGAGTTTCTGACCGATTCAGAGCTACAATTCTTGGGTGAGAGAAAGTCGTCTATGCCAAGCATAAAGAAATGATCTAGCAAAGTTCTCGGATGTTCTCAAAATTAGGCTTATGCGTGTAGGTGATCTGAATTGGTGTTCAAGAGAGGAATTTTTCAAGAACCCATTTAAGATGGCCGAAACAGAATGAACCAATGGGAGCCTGTGTGTCATACGGAAGCGCACCTCAGCACTTAGAGCTAGGTCTTTTCATTGTCAAGCCTTCGGAACTACTTTATTATTCACAAAGTAAGGTTTGAGTATGGTAATTCAAAAGGAAAGAAATTTAGATGCCTTTTTGGCCCGATTCTTTAGTGAATCGACTATTCGCTCTTTTATTAAGAACCAAGATTCAGCTCACCCAATTCTTAAAGAGTTTTATCATCTGATGCGCGAGTCGGAAATTCAATTTGATGGCTCAACATATCGAGATTTATTTGAATTTGCTTTCACTCATTTAAAGAAAAATTATCGTAACGAGTATATCTATAAGAATGCAATCGCCAAAAATATACTTCTTGGTAAGCATTCCTTGAACACATCTTTTATGCTTCAAGAGTTTCGTATTGGAAAATGTAAGGCCGATACTCTTGTATTAAATGGTACAGCGAATGTTTATGAAATTAAGTCAGAACTAGACTCTCTCGATCGACTTCAAAAGCAAATAGATACTTATACTCAAGTCTTTGATATGGTCCATGTTATTACATACCCGGGGCAGGGTGAAAAAATAAAACAGGTCGTGCCGAAAAGCATTGGTGTGATGGAGTTAAGCCGCAAAAATAGTATTTCAATTCTTAGAGAAGCCAAATCGGGAAAGAAGAATATTGTGCCGTCTATGCTATTTGATTCCTTAAGAAAAAGTGAGTATCAGGCGATCATTCGAGATTATTACGGTCATGAACCAATAGTTCCCAACACACAGGCATATCAAGTTTATAAAGATCTTTTCGTGAAGATCAAGCCCAGCGAGGCACATGATTTGGCTGTCACTTATCTTAAAAAGAGGGGCGACAGTATTCTACTTAAGGATTTTATTTCCTCTGTACCTGAATGTTTTAAGTCTCTTTCCATAAGCGCTCATTTCTCAAAAGATGAAATCGATGAGATTTCGAAGCTTTTTAACTCTGATCTACCGATAGCGGGGTAAAAAATGTATTTTCCGTATTTTCGAGGAAAGCAGTACGAGTTAATTACTTTGAGAGAAATGGCCGCAGATCTTGCCGGGAATTCAATTGTTCCAATCTTGGAACCTGTTAGGGAAAATCATGCGGGCCTCCAGCGATGTATCTCTGAGTTGCGAAAGGCAGATGTGCCATTTGTCTTGATAATCAACCCCAAGCATGGTGATTTTAAGAATGATAATCGTGTGTTAGTGGATGATATAGTAAATGGAGAACTCAAGGGGTACGAAAACTTTCAAGTAGGTTACTTAATTCACAGTGATAGTGAGCTGTCTGACATTATTAGTGCCCTGATCCCATTTTCTGATCGAAAACTTGCTCTTGTTCATTATGGTTATCCCGATGGTGCCGTTCTGGCAAATGAGCTAAATACAAAAAAAGTTACTCTCGAGTCGAATATTTTCATAGCTGGTCATTGCGGAACTCTCTATAGAAGACACTTCAAAGGGTCGGCTAAAAGTTCTGTCCTAATCAAAGACGGGTTTAAAAAAGAGAAGAATGCCGATTACCCACAAGATGAAGAGTTTTCAGAATTGCATCTAACCTATGAAGATAAAGGTGTGAACGCCTTTGGAGACTTTTTAACTGTCGGAGATGACTACTCGGAGTCTGGTGGACCAGCGTATGCCGTAGCTCTTCATCTAACCTATTTCAGAAAAGACGAAGTTATAAATATTAAACATTTTGTTTCAGACCGTACAGATTCTCCGGTCGATCCAGCAGGAAAGTTTCTAGAGGCTCTTCAAAAGCTAGTTTATGAAGTCGAATCTCCAGGATCACTTGTTCTCGAAACTTCGTCTGTTAGGGAGTTTAAACAACTATACTCAGATGGACATTTTCCTGGCTTGGGTTATGTTAAAAAGCTTTCTATGAAACATCATCTAGAGTTAATGTTAAGTTTTCTGAAGTAAGCCGATGATCTGCGAAAATTGTTTTAGCGACAGATTTCTATCGAATGAAATTAAATTGAAAGGTAACCTGCTTCAGGGGGCGTGTCAGCATTGCGGGGCCAACAACGTTTATGCTGTGGCAGGGCAAAATTTAGCCGATCTTATTTCTCCTGTATTGAGTTTATATATTCAGACTGATGATGAGGGGGCAAAAAGTCTTTTTGAATATTTTAGGAGAGACTGGAGCCTCTTAACGAAGCCATCTGACATTAGCTGTGCTTTGATTTTGGACGAGATATTTTATGGCGAAAACATATCGCAAAAGAAATTTCGATCCAAACAGTCTCAAACATCACGATTGAGTTTGTGGGATAATTTTCAAGATGAGCTAAAGCACATCAATAGATTTTTTCCGAAAACTAAAATTATTGACACTGAAGATTTGAGAAATCTCTTTAGTTTTTTAATTCTTAAATCACCGCCGAGTAATTTTTATCGAGCAAGAATTAGTGATGGAAAGGAACTGTTTTCGCTAGAGCAGATGGGGCGGCCCCCTGCCAGGATCGCTAAAGGTGGTCGCGCGAATCCAGTAGGCATATCTTATTTATATACTGCATCCGACGAGCAAACGGCCATTTCTGAGGTTCGTCCCAATGTGGCCGACAAAATATGTGTTGCTAAATTTTCCGTAAATTCTTCAGTTACCCTTTTGGATCTCAGGAACCCACGGGAAACAATTTCACCATTTGCTATTGATGCTGACAATTTACTTAAGCTTCTTAATGATCTCGAGTTTTTATGTCATTTGGGAGAGCAGCTATCCAAAGCCATTTTGCCAAGGGAAGCAGACTTAGAGTATCTTGCATGTCAATACCTCTGTGAGATGGTTAAGCATTTTAACTATGATGGAGTTGTTTATAAGAGTTCGGTGGGTCCAGGATTTAATGTAGCATTTTTTGATGATTCAAAAGTTACTGCTATTGAAGAAGTTAATTTGTTTTCAGTGGCAGGTGTAGACTATCGTGCGCAGGTTGTTTAATTAAAGTATACGGTTGAAAGAAAAACAGAGGTTATTAAATTGATGGCTGTTTTTAAAATGAATCAGGTTGGTTAGTTGAAAAGGCAATATAGGGTAAAACAAAAAATTGGTCGTTTTTTGGTATTAACGAATGTTGATGAGTGGATTCCTCGTTCAAAGAATGATCAGTCGATAGCAAAAAAAATAAATGGTCTTTCGGATAAACAATTTGAATCCGTTGTGAATCAGGTATTGCACTATGAATTAACAAGACTGTTTTATTATTACTCTGATCTAGTCCTTTCATTAAAGCTTCGAAATTATATGAATCTTTTAAAATCTGACATAATGAGACTTTCTGGTTTTTCAATCTCATCCCAGAAATCCAAAATACTTGAAGGAATGATTGAGAAAAAATTTTGTGAAGTAGAGAAGGTTGTCAGCTCACTTTGGATCTCAGAGAATTTTCTGATACTTTCTCCGGAACACTATATTTCAACATTCGAAGAGATAGCAGATATTATCGGTGAGCGAGACCCAAAGAGTACAAAAAAGATTCGAGACGACATAAAGTACGAATTTTATAGTGGAATCGAAAAGGTGAGATGGTTGTTTTGTTTCAAATTCAATCGTTCCTATCGATTGCACTTTGAAGCCTTTCTACAACAAAAGATTTTGAATGACTTGAAAATATCCAACTTTTTAAGGGGTGGAAAATCACAAAAAAAGGCAGTGGATATAAAGACGTTTGAAGATGTAAGATATCGATTTCTGAAGTCATATAAGCGTTAACCGACAATAGATAGACAAAAGATGATTGTATTGTCTGGATCATTACATAGGAAATTGTTCTAAAAAGTCTCCAAAATTGGAGGCATAAATGACTAAATCTAAAAATGACGACATTAAAGACTCAGTATTGAGTGATCTGTTGGGTAACCATCTCGCACAGCTATTTTTGGGATCACAAGGAGAGCCTTGTATTTCATTAGTGGAAAATGGAAAGGCAAAAACGATGATTCTTGGCTCGAATCACTGGCGGGGCTGGTTGATTCGATATGTTCGAGCGAATAATTTGTCGATTTCGCAGTATCATAGAGATGAGATAACCGAGGAGCTTTGCGCCCTTTCAGAAGAGGGTGGGAGGAAGAATGTTCAGGTCCGAATTGCTCGTACCGAAGACTCAGTTCAAATTGACTTAAACGATGATTCTTTTGATGTCGTCCACATATCGGATCTACAGCAGGGCTTTAAGTTGGGGCAGCCTGAAAAAGTATTCCTCTTTCGTCCCAACAAACAGAGTTCTCTACCGAAGCCAATTTTGGGTGATAGGGATGAATTCATTGAAAAGTTTCAAGAGCTTATGCCTGAATTTGCACTTGGGCATTGGTTATTAGTTCTTACATTTATTTTGAAATCTTTAAATCGAGATCGTGGAGCGTTTGCTATCCTTCTGGTTAGTGGGCCACAAGGGGCGGGTAAGACAATTCTGTCTCGACGTATTAAAGCGCTAATTGATCCATCAGAGCCTCCTGAGCTTTCCCCTCCAAAGAATTCTGACGATATTGTTATTGCTTCCAGAAATTCATACCTACTGGTTTATGAGAACATGTCTGGCATTTCCCCTGAAATGGCTGACATATTTTGTCGGTTGGCTACTGGAGGTGGTATCTCAAAGAGGCAGCTTTACACTGACCATGAGGAGGTCTTCTACAAAATTCATCGACCGGTGATTATCAATGGGATTGATGAGCCAAGTAATAGACCTGACTTTCTTGATAGGTGCGTGGTGTTGGAGTTAAAGCCTCTGGCTCCAGGTCAAAGAATAGCGGAAACTAATTTAAACTGTGATTTCGAAGCTAACCTACCTTTACTTTTGGGTGGTCTCTACTCACTGTTAGCTGACTGTTTAGCCATTTTACCAAAAATTCATTCTGAAATAAATAGTCTGCCGAGAATGACTGACTTTGCTTTGATGGGTATTGCGATTGAACAAGTATTAAATTTGAAGCCTGGGTTGTTTTTGGATCTTTATGAAAGAAACAGATTCTCTCAGATTGAAAATACCTTTTGGAATGATGATTTGTGTTTAGCAATTTATCAAAATCTTGAAAAGGCTCCCGGTAATAAAATTGAGGGTACTGCAAATGAGCTTATGAAAACTTTGTTTGATAAGCGGAGCGGTTTAGTCGGTCCGCGTAAAGCTAGGGGCTTCACGGGATGGATGAAGCGAATTGAACCGCTGCTTAAGACCATGGGCATAGTAGTAGAGCGTCCCCCGCGGTCAGCACAAAGACGAGTAATTATAATTCGGTCTCTAAGGCCATTAACAAAACCGCCTGGCCAAATAAAGATTGTTAGGTATGGAAATGTGCCTAGAGGTTCAGACAGTGATTTCTTGTAGAAATATTTTATATGGTCACAATCGTCATCAGCGTCATAATGACGATTGTGACCGTTGTGACAGGAGCGCAACTTGCACTTGGTGTTCTTTTATGAGAGATCCAGAAGAAAATCGGGGAGAGAATAAGTCTTTCTCTGAAGGCTCTTTGAAATTTGAGTGGCTGAATAGTGAAGAAGCCGCAAAGTTTTTGCGGATATCGGTGAAGGCCCTGCGTAATATGACTTCAAACGGTCAATTGCCGTATTATAAGTTAGGTCGCAGGAACCGTTATCGAAAAGATGAGCTAGAAACCTTATTGCGCTCCCAGAAAAGGGGCCAATATGGGAATTAAGTTAGAAAGTAAGACCGGGACTTACTCCGTTTCTTATGCAAAAAGACATCCGATTACTCGTCAACCTATGGGACTGATTCGTAAAGGGATTAAATCTAAAGCAGAGGCAAATCGGATCTATGCTGAGTTGATTGTAAAAGTGGAAGAGAAGATAAAAAAAAAGGTCATTCCCACATGGGAGATCTTTTTGGATCAATATTTTGAGGCCATCAAGCTAGCAGGATTGATGAACTCCACGGTTTACAATCGAGAGAAGGTTTTGCGGCACCATACGACGGAAGCTTGGGGAGAAAAGTATGTGGATGAAATCACAACAGAGGAAATCCACAAGCTTCTCAATGAGCGCTTAGGCAGTAATGCTGAAGCCCATAAGAAGTTTTTCATTAAGTGCATACGTGGAGCCTTCCAATATGCTCTTGAGCAGGGGATAATTATCAGAAATCCAACCCCCCTTTTGAAGTTCAAGATTAAGGATAAGATTAAGTCTGTGTTGACCGAGGATCAGATCGTACTTCTTCTTAGGAGTGCCCAGGCAACAAAGTGGGATTGGTATCCCCATTACGCCGTGGCTCTCTATACCGGGATGAGAAATGGTGAGCTATACGCTCTAACATGGGACAAGGTGAGTCTGGAGAAAAGACAGATTCTTGTGAATGTTTCATGGAGCAGTAAGGATGGGTACAAATCCACTAAGTCGGGTGATGATCGAATTGTGGAGATTCCAACGCCGTTATTGCCGACACTGAAAGAGTTGAAACTTCAGTCGGCAGGTAGTGACTTTGTTTTGCCTAGATTAAGTAAGTGGGACAAAGGGGAGCAGGCACGTGAGTTGAGGTTTCTTCTGGCCTCATTGGGTTTACCCCAAATTCGGTTTCATGATCTAAGGGCGTCTTGGGCAACACTGCTATTAAATAAAGGCGTTGCCCCCAGTAAGGTCATGGCAATGGGAGGCTGGAAGGATATGGACACAATGATGATCTATATGCGGAAGGCTGGAATCGACATTAAAAACTCAACCAGTGTCCTTGATAATATGGAAACACATGGTGTTACCATCGGAAAAGTCGTAGAACTCAGGTCGATGTAACATATTGTTCGAGTGGGAGCAAAGAGGCATTGAAATCATTGAAGATTTCTATCCTCCGCACTCCCTACCATCCTCATCGCGGCTCCATAGGAGCAACCACAATAAACGTAGATGACTTTTTTCATAAGCGTCCCTAGCCTAGAGATATGCGGGGTCGTTTGCTTGGATATTTGATACTTACACTGGTCGTCCTGTGGGGCGGCCCACAGATGGCTTGGGCTAATCTAGAGGCTCAGCCTAGACCAAAGGCTAAGAAAGCAACTCCCAAATCCAAGGTTCCTGAGGCGCTTCCTGAAGAAAGTGTTCTTGAGATTGGGGGAACCTATCTTGAAGAGACTCGAAAAACTGTTTCCAATCGTGTGCTTCGCTTGGCGGATAAGGTGGACTCTCTTTTTGGAGATCGCAGAGCGGATGACCGTAAAAACACAAGCACGTTGCGCGTAGGGCAGACGTTTTTTGTGAAAGACGGAACGACGGGGGCTGAGGATATCGAAGCCACCTTGAACCTTTATTTGCCGAACTTTCAAAGAGTTCAGGAAAAAGTTACTGACACCCTGATGTCCGTGGCGCGCGAAGACACTGACGTGACCGAAGTAGATCCTGAAAAATTCAATAAAGAAAGCCAATGGGATCTGAACCAAGAAAGTGGTGTGGTGATCGCCAATCCCATTAATTACTTTGGGCGACTTCGTCTTAGAAGAGACTGGTTGTTGGGAAAATTCGTTCATTCATTCTATGAGCAGGTGGGGTGGTCAAAAAGAAGCGAATGGGAGGAAGTGACGTCCTTAACTTCGGACTATGCCCTCACGCGAGACCTTTTATTCCGTTTTATAAACGAAAAGTATTGGGCCATGACAAATAATGGGCTGAGTTCTGCGCACGGGCCCTCGTTGTTGCAGCAGATTTCTGAAACGAGCGCGATTTCCTACGACCTTCGCTATAATACGATTTATGAGGACTATACGTTCTATAGCAACCGAGTCAGTCTGGCTTCTGTCTATCGTCGAGAATTGCCCGTAAAGTGGGTATTCCTGGAAATTCATCCAGAAATTGCGTGGGAGCGGGAAACAAACTTCCGCGCGCTTTATAATTTGTATATCAAGTTTGAATTCGTCTTCGGCAAAATTTAAGGAATCTAATGAAAATAAGAGCTAGTCACATTTTGGTGCAACACCAATATGAAGCAGAAGATCTTCTGCGCGCATTAAAGGACGGGAAGAGTTTTGAAGAGTTGGCTCGACGCCACTCCAAGTGTTCTTCGGCGTCGCAGGGGGGGGACCTGGGGTCTTTTGCTTCGGGGCGCATGGATGAAAACTTTGAAGAGGCCGCTTTTGCTCTGAAGGTGGGGCAGATCTCGACAAAACCCGTGCGCACGAAGTTTGGTTATCATCTCATCAAAAGAACAGAGTAAAAACTTAAAACTCACCTTTGGTTTGGGTCTCTATTTTTCCAATAGATCTGCTGGCTTTTTATTAGCAAATCCTAAAAACTATCAAGAATAAATTTTTTTGGAGGAGCTATGAGCTTAAAAGGATTGTGGAGCGTTTGTATTTTGTCTTTGTTGGGAGCCATCACCGCACAAGCGGCGGTCGTAAAAGACAATTCTTTTCTGATCGAAGAGGCTTACAATCAAGAGCCCGGAGTGGTTCAGTTCATTCAAACCTATCAGTATCTCGATCCTGTGCATGAGTGGGGGTATTCATTCACGAATGAGATTCCTGTGCCTGATGAAACACATCAGTTTTCCTATGTTATTCCCGTTGCTAAAAAGAATAGTGGCACTGACGATCAAACCCAGGTGGGCGACGTCTTGTTGAACTACCGTTACCAATTGATGAACACCGAGATGATCTCCATTGCACCTCGCTTCTCTTTGATCGTTCCTACGGGGGATTATAAAAAAGGTTTTGGTAACGGCGTTGTGGGGTTTCAATTCAATCAGGCGATTTCGATCGCCCTTAACGAGAAGTGGACCAATCACTGGAATGCGGGATTCACTTACACTCCAGATGCTAAAAACAGCCTTGGTGAAACGGCCTCTTTGTTTGGATTTAATTTTGGTACAAGTGTGATCTACAACGTGACTCCAAAAACAAATTTGATCTGTGAATTTGTTATGAACAACAATGAAAACGTGGCCGCTCAAGACACCAAAGGCAGCAGTTCGACTTACTATGTAGTTCCTGGGATTCGCAGTGCTTTTGCGGTGGGCGAAGAGACCGAGGTGGTTCCTGGTATCGCTGCCATGTTGGGTGCGGGCCCTTCTGCGGAACAACATGAAAGAGGCGTTTTCCTCTATCTTTCTATTGAATCGAAGCTTTGGTAGTTATCCAGACCTAAACAAACACGGTGGAAGATATTTCTATCAAATATTTTTCCACTTGTGGAAAAAGTCCTGATTAGCTTTTGGACAGTCTCAAAGACATTCAATTTCTAATATGAGTCGACCGAAGACTCCTCCATAGCACGGAGGAGTCTTTTTTATGATTCGAACCACATCTTTAAAAAGAACAGTCTTTTTATTCTTTGCTCTGGGATTGGCGGCGTGTGCACGCTCGAACGATTGGCCCAGTATTGATGAATCGGGAAACGAGAGCGCCTCTGTTGTTGAGCCCACTCCTGACGTGACGCCTTCGCCGGTGACAGGGGAGCCCCCAGCGCCGACTCCCACGGAGCCAGGGAGTGATGTTGCCGTTACCAGTCAGAAACTGTTGCTCAATCAAGCGATGACCTTGCGATACGAAAAAGCCGGTGTGTTGGAAGCAAAGATCGAACTGCCTGAAGGCACTCAGATCGAAGTTCCGACAAACTATGATGTGAAACATTTGGATTTCAGAAACTCGAGTGGAAACATTGAAAGATCCAGTACAGGTTTCCTGTATCCAGTGAAGATTGTATCAGTGGCGTCGCAGTATGTGTCCCAGTTTCCCCAGAAGAAAATTGATGAGATCAATCAAACCAGCGGGGGTCTTTTTATTTTTGCCTCCATTGTGGGAAGCCTTGAAGGTTCTGACGGAAACTTTGCGGTGGTGGCCGGCTCCACGCCCGGAGCTGGCTTTTTAAAATACTATGATCCGACCGGAAAGCCTAAGTTCAAGTATACCAATTCGGTCACAAAACGTTTCGGAGCGCGATTAAACAAAGGAGTCAGTCCAAGTTCCTTGTCGGCAGCTCAAAAGCAAAAGTGGGACAGCATCTATAGTGAACTCAAGAAGGCGGTAAATCGGACGGTGGCGACGCCAAAATCCTATTTGATGATGGACAAAGCGAAGGCCACTCAATGGTCGATCAATTTCGAAAAATCAGGTGTGATTTCCCCTTTGGGAGCTTGGACTATTGCGACGCAAGCAACGGCGGTTCGACATGGATTTTCGAATGTGCCATGTGCGGAGTTTCAATCAGAACTTTTACGACAAGCTTATCAGCGCGCGGGATACCGTGTGACGGAGGACTTTAGTAAAGGCAAAGGGAATGAACTTATTTGGTCGAACTCGGCAGCCGTGGTGAATTTCTCTATGGCTCTCTACAAAGCCGGATGGGTGCCCTGGGATTCTACGCTGTATCGCCCTATTCTGGGTTCGTTTCTGATGAATGGCTCTGGGTTGACTCCGGGTCATACTTATATTTCTGCCGGAGACGACGGGATGATTATTGTGGATAACGGAGCACCTCAAGGCCGTGATCTGCGTAAGACCACGGAAAAGACCATCTCGATCATGTATCAAACGGGGGTCTTCTTTCTGCCTCCCGGAATCACGCCGCCCGCTTGGTAAGGGTCAGAATATTTCCAAGAAGGCAAAGAAGGACGCCCACCAAAATATAGGGCGTCCATTTGAAGTTCTCAAAGAAGCTTGAAAGAATAATGGCAATGACCGGAGAGATCACGCTGGTGTAGGCCGCTTTCTCAGCACCAATTTTCCCTGCCAACGAGAGGTAGGCGCCGAAGGCAATGACGGATCCAAAAAGAGATAAATAAAGTAAAGCTCCCAGAAATCTTCCCGTCAGTGGAATGGCGAGAGAGTCTCCGTGGATCAGCGCCACGATCAAAGTAAAAAGACTTCCATAAAACATACCAAAAGTATTTGTGACAACGACGGGAATACGCAGTTGATAACTTTTCTGGGCCACCATATTTCCCGTCGAGGCGGAAAGAGTGGCTAAGAATCCAATCAGCAGACCTAAGATCGTTTTAGAGTTCGGATCAAAATGTAAAATTTCATTGAGAAAGATAAAAATGATTCCTATTCCGCCCAAAGCAGAACCAATAATCACATTTCTGGTGATGGGTTTTTTAAAGAAAAGACGCATCCCAAATATGTTGTAATAGACAAGGACTGTGAAACTTAATGCGACCAGACCCGAGCTGATCATCGTTTCAGCAATATAAGTCAGCATATAATTGACGGAGAACATGAAGACACCTTGAGCTGCAAAGAGCACGTGTTCGCGGCGAGAATATCTCAAGTTCTGTTTTTTAAAGAAACAAAAGGCCGCCAAAATTCCGGCCGCGACTAGGAAGCGCCAAAAAACTGATGTGACCGGAGAAGCGGCATCGACCTGAAAGGTGATGACTAACCAAGTGGATCCCCAAATAAGCGTGCAAATGGAATACAGGATCAGGTTTTCAAATCGTGAAGACATCTTTAGATAAGTCCCATCCGCCGTCGAACGGCATTCGAAGAGAGTACTCACTTTTTACCTGCCAAGCAACACATCAAAAAATTGAGTCTTGTCAGGAACGGCAAAGAAATATGCCGTTCTGTAAGGAGAAGAGGATACTAAAGATGAGTTGAAGGAAAGGAGGTCCCTATGCTTAGAGCCGCTATTACTTTTTTCATTATTGCGATTGTGGCTTTTATTTTTGGTGCCTCGGGAGTTGCCGGTATGTCTATGGAGATTGGTCGACTGCTACTCATGGTATTCTTGGCCTTGGCGATCATCAGTTTTCTTATAAATCTGATGGGCCGTCGCGGGCATCGATAAAAAAAGCCCCGGGATTCCGGGGCTTTTTTAATTAATCTTCATCATCTTCGTAGTCGTCATCGTCCTCATCGTAGTCGTCATCATCATCTTCATCGTCTTCGTCCTCTTCATCGAGGTCTTCATCCGCTTCGATGCGCACAAGCCAGCCCTCTTCATAAGGATCTTCGATGATAAGTGAAGGTTCCTCAATAACCTGACTGTTGATTTCAATAACGGTTCCAGAGACCGGAGAATAGATATCCAAAGGACCGTCATCTGTTTCCAATGTTCCAATGACAACGTCAGCGTCGACTTTTTCCTGCTCTGCAGGAAGCTCGACGGAGCTGATTTCTTCAAAGTCTTCTAAGCCGTCCTCATTGATTCCGATGGTAATAACGCCATCTTCCTGACGAATCCAAAGATAGCCCATAAAATTTCTTACGTCGTCTGATCCCATTTTCTTTCCCTAAGTTTAAGTTACGGTACGAGTAAAAACCCGTACCGCGTCCAGTCTTTTAGCAATCGTAATATAAATGGAACTCGTAGGGAACAGGTCTTTGTTGAATTGGACGTACTTCTTTGTCGATTTTATATTGAATCCAAGTCTCAATGAGGTCCTCACTAAAGACATCGCCCTTTTTCAGGAAGCTGCCATTGGCCTGCAGGTTGCTCAAAGACTCTTCCAAAGTGCCAGGAACAGAAGGAATTGCCGCGGCTTCTTGAGGAGGAAGACCGTAAATATCCTTATCCAATGGATCACCGGGGTGGATCTTATTGATAATACCATCAAGTCCAGCCATTAAAATCGCAGCTTCCGCCAAATAAATATTGGCGGCAGGGTCTGGGGTGCGGAACTCGATACGTTTTGCCTTTGGATTGGGGCCTGAGTTCGGAATTCTCATTGCTGCAGAGCGGTTCTTGAAGCTGTACGCTAGCTTTGTTGGAGCTTCAAAGCCGGGAACCAGACGTTTATAGGAATTTGTTGTCGGATTGATAATTCCGCACAAAGCCGGAGCGTGTTTAAGAACGCCACCGATATAATAAAGAGCCATTTCCGAAAGACCCGCATATTTGTTTCCTGCAAAAAGATTTTTACCGTCTTTCCACAAAGACATATGAATATGCATTCCTGAACCATTATCGCCAAAAAGAGGTTTTGGCATGAACGTGACGGTTTTGCCGTAACGTTTTGCTACGTTTCTAACGATGTACTTAAACCACATCATCTTGTCGCCCATGTTCAGAGCGGTATCAAAACGGAAGTTGATTTCACCTTGACCCGCAGAAGCGACTTCATGGTGATGACGCTCAACCTGCATGCCGCATCTTTCAAGCTCTAGACAAATTTCAGTGCGAAGATCTTGTTGAGAATCCGTAGGAAGTGCCGGGAAGTAACCTTCTTTGCTGCGAATCTTGTAACCAAGATTTCGACCGCCTTCGTCTCGACCGGTGTTCCATGCGGCTTCGTCACTATCGATCATGTAGAACGCAGAATTGCTGGTTTGTTCGTAGCGAACATCATCAAAAATAAAGAACTCAGCCTCAGGACCGAAGTAAGCCGTGTCAGCAATTCCTGTTGATTGCATGTAGGCGATCGCTTTTTTCACGATTTGACGAGGATCTCTGTTGTAAGGTTGCAAAGTCTCAGGCAAACAAACGTCGCAAATCAAAGAAAGGGTGGGCACCTGCATGAAGGGGTCCATCATGGCGGTGGTTGGGTCTGGCATAATGATCATGTCAGACTCTTCAATACCTCTCCAGCCGCGAATGGAGCTTCCATCAAAACCGAAGCCGTCTTCGAAGGCCTCTTCGGTCAGTTGGTGAAGAGGAACGGTGAGATGCTGCCAAGTTCCGATCATGTCACAGAACTTGAGATCGACCATTTTTGCGCCTTTTTCATTGGCGAACTTCAGGACTTCTTTTGCTTTCATTTGTTGGGTCATGGGGCCTCCGAGCCGTTCTATAAAAATATCTACAGTGCCTGTTCGTCCTTCTCACCAGTGCGAATGCGAAGGACGGACTCTACAGGGAGAACGAAAATTTTTCCGTCACCAATTTTGCCTGTGTGAGCCGTTTTACGAATGGCCTCCACAGCGCTTTCGACAAGTGCCGAGGGTAAAACCACTTCGATTTTAATTTTGGGAAGAAAGTCTACGACGTATTCGGCGCCTTTATAAACTTCAGTGCGCCCTTTTTGTCTTCCGAATCCGCGAACTTCTGAGACAGTGATCCCTTCTACGCCGACCTCTGAGAGAGCATCGACCACATCATCGAGTTTGAAGGGTTTTATAATGGCCTCAATTTTTTTCATCTAACTTCTTTGTGCTGAAAGGAAGTCCTCAATCAATTTGCAAAAGGATAACAAAAGGTTTGAAGAAAGCAAAAACAGATAAAGTCATTTTATTTTTTTAATGAGCTCATAACGCGAACCAGTAAGTGTCACCTCTTGGTAAAAAAGATCGACTCCCTTGAAAGCGGCTTGCGGTGCTTTGTGGTTTTTGGTACACACGGGTCCACTTTTTCGAAAAACCATCAATGTTGTCGTACTCGGGGGGGATAATGACTACTGCGCGATTTTTCGTCTATGGATCTTTTTGTGAGGGCATGGTTCACTTTTCAAAGATCCAAAATTTCATGGAATCTTCAATATTTGCAAGGGTTAAGGCCACGGCCTACCGTCTGAAAGTAGGCTTTCCGGCGATGGTCAAGGGGGGCAGTGATTTGGTTCCGGGCCAGCTTGTGGAGCTTAAGGGATCCGATTTATTGGTATCTCTTTTGGATGAGTTCTTTGGCTTTAATCGCCAAGATCCAGAGAGGAGCCTTTATTCTAGAGAAGAAGTGGATGTTTTTCCAGAAGGCGCTTCACAGCCCGTAAAGGCGTGGGTTTATTTTTTGAATCCACTCAAAATGCCGGTCAACGCCTCGGTTATTCCTGGGGGAGACTGGAAAAGATCTTTAGAAGAGCAGCCCTCTTTGACTTCTCGTTTGACGGAAAAACAAGTGACCTATATTCAAAGATTAGGGCGTTCGACTGGCCGAGAGATCGTTCCTATTGATCTGAATCTTTACCGTGAGCTTATGAATTTAGAGCTGATTGTAGATAAAGGTCGCCGTTTGGCTCTTTCTAAACTTGGCCAAGAGGTTTATAAACATCTTGCCTGAGTCTCAAAAGCTTTTTCGTATTGTTCTCATTGAGCCCGAGATTCCTCAAAACACGGGGAACATCGGGCGCAGTTGTGTCGCCACGAACTGTGAGCTCCATCTTGTGGGCAAAATGGGTTTTGAAATCAACGACACAAATCTCAAAAGAGCTGGCCTTGATTACTGGCCTCACCTGACATGGCATCGCCACGAAACATTCGCAGACTGGTGGAAACTCGTAGAAGATCCTTCTCGAGTTTGGCTATTTACGACGAAGACCCAACGCACCTACTTTGAACCCGACTACAAACCCGGAGACTGGCTTGTCTTCGGCAAAGAAACCAAGGGCCTCGATCCCGATCTTCTTCTCAAATATCCCAATCAAACGGTTACAATCCCCATGATCGGCGAAGGCGCAAGAAGCCTCAACCTCGCCACCAGCGTCGCTATTGCCGCCTACGAAGGCGTCAGACAAATCAACTTTAAAAAATAGCCATCCAAGACCTTGCTTCGAGCGACGGATTTGCAGGTAGGTGCTAGGCCCCAAGCTTCGTCGCTGCGGTCGGCACGCCATCCGGGCTCAGTTGCCGCCGCACTGTCGTGCGGTTCGCGCCATCGTGGCGCCGGCAAAGGCCTCCCTCCGGACGAAACTTAGGGCCTAGCACCTACCTGCAAATCTGTACTGGAATCAAAATCATGACGGATATTTTAAAGCCTCTTTGAGATTTGCGTCGTTTCATGAGCTTGAGAGGGGCCGAGTTTGGCTACCCTGTCCGAAGAGAGGCCTTCAGCGGGGCCTGGATGGCCCGAACCGGCGAAGCCGGCGCTGATTGAGCCTGGATGGCGTGCCGATCGTAGCGACAGGGTAGCCAAACTCGGCCCCTCTCAAGCCCCCGATCGAAGCCCATCTTTCGTCGAGGGATTTCAAAATTTTCCTAGTGAATTCGCGTCAATGACGCATCTAGAAATTGACCCCTTGCCTTGCCGCTTTGAGGAATTTAGGGCTATTCTCATAGGCTATGGTTACACAAATTCTGACAAAAATCTTTGGAACAAAACACGACCGTGAAATGAAAAAGATCCAACCACTTGTGGATCGAATTAATTCTTTGGAGCCAAAAATGGCGGCTCTCACGGATGATCAACTCAAAGCCAAGACTCCTGAATTTCAAGAGCGTCTCAAGAAAGGCGAAACTGTCGATGACATTTTGCCTGAGGCCTTTGCGGTTTGTCGGGAAGCTTCAAAACGTGTGTTGGGAATGCGTCACTATGACGTGCAGTTGATCGGTGGGATTGTTCTAAATCGCGGAAATATTGCCGAGATGAGAACCGGGGAAGGTAAGACCCTCGTGGCGACACTGCCTGTGTATCTCAACGCGCTCACTGGCCGTGGTGTTCATGTGGTGACTGTGAATGACTACTTGGCTCGTCGTGATGCGGAGTGGATGGGACGTCTTTACGGATGGTTGGGTCTGACAACAGGGATCATTGTCCATGGTTTGAACGATCAACAGCGTAAGCAAATGTATGCCAGTGACATCACATACTGTACGAACAACGAATTAGGTTTCGATTACCTTCGTGACAATATGAAGTTTGATTTAGCTGATTATGTTCAGCGCGGTCACTACTTTGCCATCGTGGATGAGTGTGACTCCATTTTGGTCGATGAAGCGCGGACGCCGCTTATTATTTCGGGTCCTGCCGAATCATCCACGGAAAAGTACCATGCCGTGAACGCCATCATTCCTCACTTGAAGCGTGATGCGCACTTCACGATGGAGGAAAAAACCAAAACGGCGTCTTTGACAGACGAAGGGAACGCGAAGGTTGAAGAGCTTTTAGGCCTTTCCAATCTTTATGATCCTCAGAATATCGAAATCCTTCATCACGTTTACCAAGGTTTGAAGGCGCACTATCTTTATCGTCTTGATGTTGAGTACATGATTAAAGACGGAGAGATCGTGATCGTCGACGAGTTCACGGGTCGTTTGATGCCGGGACGTCGTTGGAGTGATGGTCTTCACCAGGCGATCGAAGCTAAAGAGGGTGTCGAGGTTAAATCTGAGAACCAAACTTTGGCGACGATTACCTTCCAAAACTATTTCCGCATGTATGACAAGTTGTCGGGTATGACGGGAACTGCTGATACGGAAGCGGTGGAGTTTAAGAAGATTTACAAACTTGATGTGAATGTGATCCCGACGAATCGTCCTATTCAGCGTAAAGACCAAGAAGATGTGGTTTATAAGTCTGAAAAAGCTAAGTTCAAAGCGATCACGACGGACATTAAAGAAAGAACCTCTAAGGGTCAGCCTGTTCTTGTCGGAACGGCATCTATTGAGAAGTCAGAAGCTTTGAGCGCTTTCTTGCGTAAAGAGGGCATCAAACATGAAGTTCTCAATGCCAAACATCACGAGCGCGAAGCGGAAATTGTCGCGCAAGCGGGTCGTAAGGGAGCCGTGACAATCGCCACAAATATGGCCGGTCGTGGAACTGACATCATGTTGGGTGGTAATGCCGAGATGTTAGCGAAGGCGGCCGTGGGGAATGATGATTCTCCAGAATATCTTGAGGCTTTAGCGAAAGTGAAAGCGCAAGTTGAAAAAGAACGTGAAGAAGTGAGAACTTTGGGCGGTCTTTATATCGTGGGTACGGAAAGACATGAGTCTCGTCGTATTGACAATCAGTTGCGTGGTCGTGCTGGTCGTCAGGGAGACCCCGGGGAGTCTCGTTTCTTCCTTTCTTTGGAAGACAACTTGATGAGAATCTTTAACGGTGAACGCATCCAAAAAATCATGGAGATGTTGAACATTCCTGAGGATGAACCGATCACTGCTAAAATGGTTACCAATGCCATCGAAGGCGCACAACGCAAAGTCGAAGGTCACAACTTTGATATTCGTAAAAATCTGATGGAGTACGACTCTGTCATGAACCAACAAAGAAATGCGATCTACGGTATGCGTAGAAAGGTTCTTGAGGGGCAAGAAATCGAAAGAACAACTTTGGATTGGTTGGGTGACGTTGTTTCCAATCTTCTTGATACCTATGTTCCTGAAGAAGGTAAAAAAGAAGAGTGGAGCATCGAGGGACTTAATAATTCTTTGGCGCAGACGTTCGGCTTCAAAGTTGATTTCGAGAAAATGCCGATCAACTCTGACACGGTCACTGAAGCGGTTAAAAATGGCGTAAAAGAAGTTTTTGAGCGTCAGAAGTCTTCAATGGGCCCTTTCTTTGAACAAGTTCAAAAGATGATCTTACTTCAAAGCATCGATCACCACTGGAAGAACCACTTGTACGTGATCGACAAACTCAAAGAAGGTATCGGTCTTCGTGGGTATGCTCAAAAAGATCCTTTAATTGAGTATAAAAAAGAAGCCTTTAAAGCGTTTGAGACTTTGAATAACACAATCAAGAACGACGCGATCGAAAAGGTGATGCGTGTCCAGTTGGTCGCGCAGCAATCCGAAGAGCAAGTTCTTGAAAGCCTTCGTCCTGAAGAGGCTGACTTGGATGAATTGGATTATTCGTCTCCTTCAGAGTCTGACATCGGGCATACGTTGCCTCAGGTGGATGGTTCTGAAGAGCCTGCAAAGCGCAAGATGACTTTCCAAAGTGGCCCTCGCGATGATCGTCCGATGAATCGTGAAGAGCGCCGTCGTTTGGATAAACAGGGTAAAGGAAAAAGATAATTGATTCCATGTCCGAGTTGCCAACAGCCGGTAGAGATTCTGGAAAAACACTTGGGGACCTTATTCACTTGTCCCCATTGCAATGCAGTTTACTTTATTGATTGGAGTGGGCAGCCGGAGACAGCTCAACATGAGTCGGACCCTTCGGAACCGACTCATGATTTTGGGCCGGCGACAGACTTTCAAGGTGGCGCTGATTTTCAAGCGGGCACTGAGTTTCAACCCCCTCCCCAACAAGATTTTTCTAGTTTTGAGGGTTCTCAAGATTATGCAGCTCCCGTGGAGCCTGCTTTCGGTGGGGAGATTCCGCAAGAAGTGCCTGAAGAGATGGCGCCCCAAGAAGATCCTTACTTAGCACCTGCTGATGTTATTCCTCCGGGAACTGAAATTGAGACTCCTGCGGCGAGTGAAGAAGAAGCCCTGGGTGAAGTTCCCTATGATTTTAGCCAGACGCTCGATTCAGTGAATGCTCCAGAGCCCATGTCTTCCGGGACACCAGACACGGCCGACTTTTCTGATGTGACTGATTTTGCCAACGCCAACACGTCGACGGGACCTTTGGCATACTCTGTGGTGATCGAGGGCATTGAGTCCAGTCATCTTTTAATGCAGCTCAAAGAGGCCATGACGGATTCTCGTTTTGGCTGGGATGTGACGAGCCTTCTTTCTGGAGTGGGTGGAGGACGATTGGTTTTGCGAGGTTTATCCCCAGCTAAAGCCTCTGTCCTTATCAACCGAATAAAGTATCTGCCTTGTAAAATTTCTTGGAGGCAAGATGTCCTTTCTGGTTCCTAAGATTTTGTTAATCTTTTTGACGATCACGTCTTTGGCTTTCGCTAATGAGGGCGGGGGCACGGCTAAAGCCCCGGAACAAAAAAAAGAAGTGAAGTCCAGTGAAGAGACCTTTGCCGTCGTACAAGCTCGTGTTCAGGGGTTGGAAGCAAAGATCCGCTCTGCCGAAGGGGAAATTGAGAAGCTGATTGTTGAAAAGCAGCATACGAAGGACACGCAAAAAGTGAATGAGATCATTCGTCAAATGATTTCAATTCATCGTGAACTTGAGCATCATCTCAAAGAGTATGATCAACAAAGAGCTCTTTTGAAATATCGCTATCCAGAAAAGGGACAAGCCGAAAAACGAGAATATGAACGTATTGAGCTCAAATCCATTGAAGAAATGGAAGGGCAGATGTCGCTCACGTCCTCAGTAAAAAGAACGCTTAAAAAGGTGCGCTCGCAGTATGAAACTCCTGAGGCGGAGGGTGGGAAATCCCCCCATGGGGACGAGTCCGTGGTCAAACGGAATAAAAAAGATCCTTCAAGCCCTTCCAGTCTGACAGAGCCGGTGATTCTGAAAAAATGAGTCGAGAGCTCGCTCGTTTGTGTCAAAATGAAACAAAAGAAAGTGGCGGCCTTTCTGAGATCCGAGTAAACTGATAACTTAGAGAGATGGGGGAAGTATGCTCCGATATTTGGCTATTCCTGTCGTTTGTGTGAGCTTATTCACGACAGCGTGTCAGACATCTATGCTAAAGCAATTTGGCGAGGTAAAGCCTGGCATGGAAAAAGATGATGTCTTGGACCTTATGGGAACCCCCATCCGCACTCAGCGTACTCAAGGTAAAGATCGATGGACGTATGTTTTCTACGACAATCGAATTCGTTTTGAAAAAGAAGTGCAGTTCTTTGAAGGTAACGCCATCTATGCCGGCGACATTAAGCAACCTGATGCAGTAAAAACCGCTGCCGCGGTGGATCTGGTTCATGAAGCCAAGAATCGTGAAATTGACGAGCAGATTGCCCGTGACGTTGAGAAATATCGACGTGCTTATGAGGTCTACGAGTCACAAGTTAAGGGCGACGACAAAGTTCGTTATGTCCCTACATTTGAGCCTATTCGTTAGAGGAAGCCTTGACTGTTAAGGGTTCCCCCAAGACGGAAATCACTTCGTATCCATTGATTTGCAAAGTGTCCTCCGGATTTTTTCCGTACAGTTTGACTCCCACCCAAGTCCACTCCGTGGGCCAGAACTCAACGGCATTTCGGAAGTAGATTTGTATTTTTTCCCGAGAGCCAGGGAGTTCCGATTGAAATTCATACTGACTTAAAGGGCTTGCCACAATTTTTGAGAATGGAATTGGCAAAGCCTCGATATGCCTTTGATCGGCGCTAACCTGACAGGGGCCCCGCACCACCATGTGTGGAATTTCCCCAGAGAAGGCCACCCCTTCGGCAGCAAAAATCAGATCTATAAGAGGGTATTCGTCGCAGACAAAAACTTTATTGCCACTTTCATTTTTGGTCAGAAATAAACCAAGAGAAATGCCAGGGCCGACATTGGTTTTCACCAGAGAAGCTTCTTTGAGAAGCTGATACTTAAAAGCTTTTTTAAACTCTTCAGGGCTTGCGTCCGAAAGATCATGATCTGCAGTCAAAGCGATGGGGTCCGTCTCTTGATCCGAGGCCACTTGTCGCTGGGGATTTAATTTCTTCTCAAGAACCGTAACAGCAAACGGAAGAGCTGCCAGCAGAAGAATCAGACTCATCATGCGCGACATTTTCTGTAAAGGCGTTTTTCTTCTCATTTTAATACTCGCACTTTATGGTTTCGCGATCAGCCGTTGTTAAGGTATCTCTTTTGATCGCGCCGCTTAAGACGGACCACATAACACTGGGAATGGTGCTTCGATGTTTGAGTCCAAGCACATGTCCTAACTCGTGAATAAGAAGACTTTCAAGATGGACATCGTAAGGGGTCGTGGGACTTTCGATAAAAAAGTTGAAATACTTATTATTGATAGCCACGTCGGACTCGTAAATCTGCGTCCCTTTCCAATACAGATTTGTCAGACCCTGCATGTTTTTTTGGTTGTCCGACCACTCGCGCAGCCAGTGAACTGTGTTCTGAGTATCTTTTTGTGCCGTCTCTGGCAGAAGGTTTTCTGTGTGAACAAATCGAAACAGGGTCATGCCAGCAGACTCATCCCAATGATGTGCTGCCTTTTTTAAAGTGTCCTCATACTCGGGGGGATAGTCTTTGTGGAGCTGCAGGGTGATGGGAATATTCTTTTTCCAAGAGACGCGTTGGCCATAAGCATTCTGGACAAATCCACAATCATTCTCGGCGGCACTGGCCAGATGTTCCTCATCCCCGGGCCCAACAGAGGGCCCCTTCTGGCATGAACAGAGCGCCAGCAAGGAAAGGGTGAAGATGATGTATTTGTTCATAGAATTTAAGTTTACACGAGTTCGAGTCGTATATGTTGAGGACTTTTTGAAAGCTCGACGAAGGTTTGTGCCTCGACATGGAAATGCAACAAAATTTTGTTTGCACACTTGGGGGGTCTCCTCATAGAGTTGGGAGGATGATTATGGAGCTGGTCTTCTCATTTCTCTTGAATACCTGGAAAGATTTTCCAGAGATGAGCGCGTGGGCGGACGAGCACTTGGGGGGCACTCATTCCTTGATTGAGGGAATTAAGGAAGAAGAGCAAATCTTCTGTATCCTAGAGAAGAACCATCTCTTGTCTTACGATGGGCGACGAAAAAAACAGCTGAAAATCAAAATTCCTAAAGAATGCGAACGTTCCGGCCTCAAGATGGCGGCTTTTGACGAGATCGATTTTACCAGTGAAAGTTTAGCCTCGCAGAACTATCAGGGATCGTGGGATCAAAAAGTGGACGTGCGAATAAAGGGACAGAAGCCTTTTACTTTGTATGTGCGACAGGACAAAAAATACATCGGGGCTCATTCCACAAAAGGCTGGTCGATGTGGATAGAAAGAAAAGCCGGACATCTTCGTTATGAGTTTGTTGATCAAAAAAGGACGACTCATTTTCGACTCAAAGCCAAGGGGGATCTAAATCCTCTCAAAGGCGGTATTGCCCATCTTCACGAACTTGAAGCACTGTATGTATGCCGAGATGGTAAAAAAGTGCAACGGGCCTTGGCGATCTTTGGAGCCGCGAGCGAGGGCTATCGCAAGGTGGCTTACCAACGCCTTGGTGATTCTTGGACGCCATCTTATGAAGAATGCTCCCGAAAGAAGTCTTGCAAGGATCCCTTGCGAATCTCTTTGAGTGAAGAAAAGGTAGAAAAATTCAGTGATATTTCGTCAAAGAGCTATCTGGATTTTATAGAAAGAGGTCAGCCGCTGTCGTTTATGAAAGTGGAACCTGAAGAGCTGGTTCCACCGATGTCCATATTTAGATAGGGAGTTAGAAGTAAGAATCTCCCCAATCAATCAAGGTGCTATTAATCCATGAAATGCGTTCTCGCTGAGTGATTCGTCGACCTTGTTTCAGAAAATTCATCACTTCGTTGCGCAGTTCTTCGGCCGTGGGTTCGTGAAGAATCAATGCTCCACTTTCTGTGTCGTGAATAAAACTTCTTCTATTTAGGTTCACACTGCTGATAAAACTTAGCTTTCTGTCAATCACCAGAATTTTGGCGTGCATGATGGATTTGTCATTCGTCCACTCGTAAATTTCGACATTTTGAAGATGGCGATTGATGCCTTCTTTGTTCACGTCCTCGGCGATCTGTGGTGTACCATCTCCGGCCAAATGAATACGAGTCATCACCTTGACTTTCACTCCTCGCTGAACGGCCCTATCAAGGGCGGCGCTGATTGCGACCGAGGGGCGAAAGTAAGGAGTCGTTAACAACAACTCCGATTGGGCGGAATCGAACATATCAATATAGAATCGCTCCAACTGATATCCGTCGAAATAGGGTAAAGACATAATATGTCGGACCAGAGGCGTCTGACTTGGTAAAGCGCGAAGGCGGGCGATCTGATCCGAGTCGGCCTCGCGGGTGATGTTAACATTGGTAGAACGGAAGCGTTGAGTTTCAGGATCTCGGGTCCAGAACGACAACATTTGGGAAAGGACTGACTTAACGAATGAATATCCTCTCAACTCCACTTCGAAATCATCATAATAGATATAATCCTCTTCGCCTGCGCCGTAGTTCTTAAGGTATTTGTAGGCTTTATAGACGGGGGTATCGCTGAAGATATAAGAGTCGCGAATATTTCTTCCACCCGTGATAAGAAAGTTTGCTTTAGGATTCGACGAGGAGTGGCCGATGATCAACTTGGTATGGTTGACGCGATGAAACTTATCCAGCCATCCGCCATCGGCACGATCAGAGAGGCGGTATTTGTAGTATTGAACTTTCACGTTGGGCATTCCGACCTGAAGCCATTCTAGAATCTGTTTGTCTTTTTTTGTCATGGTGACTTCGGGAACAAGGATTCTTACTTGAGTGCCTTGTTCGGCGTGATAGCGAAGGGCCCGAGCAATGATCATCCCATAAAAATCAGCCGAGAAATTTAGTGAAGACACCCAGATGATATCAAAGCGAGGAGCCTTGGAGAAATCAAGATGAGCCATGGGATTTTTGCTGTTGAAGTCCTTCCTTTGAAGGGGAGAGCCCGTGAGTGAAAGCACTTTTTGATTCATCGAGATATAGGGGTCTCTAAGATTGACCATCTTGTCGAAGCTTTGAGGGCAGGTTGTGAAGCTATAGTCTTGTTGCCAGAAAAAGCTTGTGACGTTGTTGCCAAAGTCTCCTTGGGGACGTGCGCAGATATCAATTTGGTTGGTGAGTTTAATCCACTCTGTAGAGACTCGGGATAGATCTATGAGTTCAAATCCATGGGTCCATGTCGAGGACTTTTCGGGATCAAAGAATTTGAATTGGCAGTGATTTACTCGTGGCGTGAACTGAACACGGACCTTTTGCGCGTTGACGTTGTTGTAGTACCAATTGAATTCATAGACTTGGCCCGTTCGTTCGCCCCCGAAGAAAAGAAATCCTGACTTGTAGATAATGTCCCCGTCGCACTCCAGTCGGGCTTTAAGATACTTTTGGCGTCGTTCATCCTGATCCTGGGCCAAGGGGGTATTTTCCACAGGAAGGAGATTGTCGAATCTAAGAGTGTAGGATTCATAAAAGCGATGTTCTAAAGGGAACGGATTTCGGGGCAGTTTATTGAGTTCAAAATCCTCAAGATTTTTAATCTCCATCACTTCTTCTTTGGCAAACAGACGATTTCGAAAAGTGCCTTCGAACCAGGGTCCCAGTCCGGACCATTCTCGAAGTTGCAGTTTGGAGGATAATTGATTGGCGTGAAATTTTCTTTCGCTGAGAAGGATTTCGATTTGGGATCGAGTCTGGGGGTCTTTCACAAGATTGAAATCGAAAGGGCCCGGAGGGGTGTTGGAGCTGGAGGGGTTTTGAAAGATCTGCTGACGAACCGTCCAGTCATTATTCCAAAATTTAGAAAGCTCAAGGTCAATTTCTTGAATGCGATGCACGCGATCGCTATCGAACATCTCTGAGCTTGGCGATCGTTGGATGTTAGTGCAAGAGGTGAGGGTCATTAAAAATATGAAACAGATAACGAACAAATTCATTATTTTTTAATCGGTATCTAGGCAAAAAAATTTAGCTTTTTGATTCGGGGATCTCATATTGAGACGGAGATTGAAGAGAGTCGTCCGTCGAACATTTCGTGCATGAAGCAGATCGCTATGAAAGTCTGGGGATACAAGAATAAAGAAAGCCTCTCTTGTTTTTGAGAGGCTTTCTTAAGAAGTCGCTTTCAAGGATTCGGTATTAATGGAAATCAGCGATTTCGTCGTTATCACGAATGAAAGTCTTAAAATCGGGCTTTACAAAAGCACTTTCACGAATGACCCCTTCTTGGCAGCCCGCCAAAGTGCCTTCGTTAACGCCATCATATTCACAATCCCCCAAATACCATGCGCGTTCAGAGTAAGTGATCTTATAGGCCACTAAAGTGCTGGAATAAAAAATCCCCACGACACTATCAAGTTGAGTATTTCCTTCAGAGTAAAAGTCCCCTTCAAGAATTGTATCAATCCAGATATTGGCTTGATCAACAGCTACTTTTTGCAAAGCGAGTAAATCACGATGAGAAAGAAGCGCACTTCTTTTGCCATTTTTGTAAATGACAGTTTGATAGAACGGCTTTGTGCATTTTTCTGCGCACGCTACTTTGTAGCTTTCAATCAAATCATAAAACTTACCGGCGCCAACGAAATGGTCGTCAGCTTGGGCACTGAAAGAGAAGGCGAGGGCCAAAAACAGGCCAAGAATTTTGTGAGTCATGGAAATGACCTCCTGTGGCCCCCTATATAGACCTTAGGGGCCGAGATGTATAATTCAAAATACTTATGATGTTATGCATTTCTGAGTCCCTAAGAAGGGATCTCGGCCAACTTTCTTTTAAGGATCTTTCCGCTATCGCCTTTGGGGAGGGCGGCTAAGAACACAAAATGCTTGGGTATTTTGAATTTAGCAAGATTTTGAAGGCAGTGAGATTGAAGTTCCTCCACCGTCAGTGTGTCGCTATGGCGAACCACAAACGCCTTGCCCACTTCGCCCCATTTTTCATCGGGGACACCGATGACGGCCGCTTCTAAAACCCCGGGGTGAGCACGAAGAATCTGCTCCACTTCCGGTGGGTAAACGTTTTCTCCGCCTGAAATGAACATGTCTTTTTTTCGACCGACGACATAGTAGTAGCCCTCGGAATCGCGTCGCACGAGGTCTCCCGTATAGAGCCATCCTTCTTTGATGGTTTCTTGAGTGGCTTTGTCGTTATGCCAATAACCGTTCATGCACATCGGCCCGCGCAAGACCAATTCTCCGACTTCATTGTCCGGAAGTTCTTTTCCGTCATTGTCGACGACTTTGGCTTCAATGTAAAAATTAGGGAAGCCGATGGAGCCAATTTTGCGAATGGCGTCTTCTTCGTTCAAAGAAAACACGTTGGGACCGAATTCAGTCAGGCCATAACCTTGGCGAATCGGAATTCCTTTTTTATCCCAAGTCTTAATAAGTTCTAAAGGCATCGGCTCGCCACCAACAATCGCGTACCGAATGCTTGAAAGATTCGAGTCGTTAAACAGAGGAGATCGAGCCATCATTTCCATGGTTGTCGGCACGCCAAAAAGAATGGTGGCTTTTTCCTGTGCGCTCAAGGCCAAGATTTGATCGGCATCGAACTTCTTAAGGAAAACAACCTTGGCTCCACGATGAATGAAGGGAGTCGTCAAGACGTTCCATCCCCCCGTGTGGAAGAAAGGCAAGAAGATGACGGTGCAATCAGTCTGAGAAATATTCAGGCGCAATGTGGTGTTGATCGAGTTCCAAAAGAGCATTTTGTAAGACAAAATGGCGCCCTTCGGAGCCCCCGTGGTTCCTGAAGTATAAAGCACCATCACCGGGTCGTTTTCAAGGGACGTGAACGGATACTCCTCGTCAGAGCTATTTTCCAGTTGGCTTGCAAAGCTGTTTTCGCCTTGGAAAAGAAGCTGGGTGGGTTTGGAAGAGGCGGGAAGATTCTCAACAATGCCACGATAAGCTTCTTGGAATAAAATCAATTTGGGAGATGAGTCCGTGATGATGTGATCCACTTCCCGTTGGGTGAGGCGGAAGTTCACGGGAACAAGAATCGCTCCCAATCTTTGCAAGGCAAAAAACAAGAAGACGTATTCAAGTTCGTTGGTGGCCAGGACCGCAACGCGATCCCCTTTGCGCACTCCGTACTCGTTGTGAAGGAAATGGGCTCCTTGATTGGCTAGTTTAAAAAGTTTTGCATAAGAAAATTCGCGCCCCGTTTCGCCATCTTTAACGGCGATATTTTGAGGTGAATAAAGTTTCCAGCGTTTTAGCCAATCTAGTTCCATAATACCCTCTTGTTAAGTTCCTATGTATCGTATCCCCACTCTAGGGCGAGAGCAGCCATGCTCATACCACCGCCAGAGCCCAACATAAAGACCAAATCCCCTTTTTTCATTTTCTTCTGTTTGGCGGCGTCAGCGATCGCCATGCCAATAGAAGCGGATCCTGTGTAGCCAAAACGATCCATGATGTAGTGAGCGCGGTCGCGCGGAAGCTCAAGCTTATCCAACGTTTCATAAATGCTTTGAACGTTAAACTGAGTGATGAAGAAATGTTTGATGTCCAAAGGCTTCTTTTGCAAACGTTCGAGCAAAATGTTGGTGAGGCGCGGCCAGTGAATGCCGTTGGTTTCAGGGGGAATGCGTTTTGGGAACGCCAAGAGGTGCCCCTTGTTCTCGATCACTTCATGAGTGACAGGCTGAGCAGTTCCTCCAGCGTAGATGCCCATGTAGTCGTGGTAAACGCCTTCTGTGAACATTTGGCTGTCGATAAAACCTTGAGTGTCTTTAGCAGGCTGCAAGATGACAGCGCCGGCACCATCAGCGAAAAGAGACGCAATCTTGTAGTCGTCAAAATTAAGGTACTTACTCATTCCATAAGCGCCAACAACCAATACGTTTTTGTATTTGCTGTCTGCGGCGATATATTTTGAAGCGATATCGCAGCCAACGACAAAACCAGCGCAAGCTGTGTTGATGTCATAAGTTCCCGCATTCACAGCACCCATGCGATAGGCCACCACGGAGGCGGTGGAGGGGGAAAGATAGTCCGGCGTATCAGTTGAGACGATGATGAGATCAAGGTCTTTCGCGGTGATGCCCGCGTTTTTCATCGCCTCTTCCGCAGCAGGAATAATCAGATCTGACGTGCGTTGGTCTTCTCGCATCCAGCGGCGTTCATGGATATTTCTTTGTTCAACTAAGAACTTACCGATGTCTTTCTTGTAGAGGTCATTAAAGTACTGATTAGAGATTACACGCTCTGGCGCGTACATTCCGGTTCCGACGATTGTCGCTGCTCTTGTTTTCATCGTTTTTCTTCCTTTGAGGCCCATTTTCAGAAAAAGCCTCTGCGATTTGGCTCATCTACAAAGCATTTTTGGCAATTTGGCAAGAAAAGAAATATAGAGTAACAACTCTATTCACAGAGCGAAAAAGTGCGATTTCCTTTGACGGCATCGGGCTGCGCCGATAATCCCACTGTATGAAAAACATTAATTTCAATTTTCAAAATAAAAATGCAGTCGTTACCGGAGGCGCTTCTGGTATCGG
Organism: Bdellovibrio sp.; assembly: GCF_047637665.1. Classification (NCBI taxonomy): domain Bacteria; kingdom Pseudomonadati; phylum Bdellovibrionota; class Bdellovibrionia; order Bdellovibrionales; family Pseudobdellovibrionaceae; genus Bdellovibrio; species Bdellovibrio sp. The sequence goes on from NZ_JBLJBT010000005.1 coordinate 88,491, forward strand.
TTTTCAAATCACTCAAAGCTTCCTTGAGGCCGGTGGAAATGTTTCTATCTGGGATTACTCTGAGCAAGCATTGCAAAACGCGAAGACAGAGTTGTCAAAGTACGGAGCTCAAGTTCACGTCGCACAAGTGGACGTGACCAATCGTGATTCTGTCGCGAAGGCGGCGGCCTCTTTGCCGTGGGCTGTGGATATTCTTGTGAATAACGCGGGTATCACGCGCGATAAGTCTTTCGCGAAGATGATGCCGGAAGACTGGGATGCTGTGATTAGCACAAACCTCACCGGTCTCTTTAACGTGACTAAAACTTTATTAGAGAAATTCAACCCTGGTTCTAACCACAAGCGGATTATCAACATTTCCTCCGTCGTCGGGTTGTATGGAAACTTCGGCCAAACTAACTACGCCGCAGCAAAATCAGGTGTGATTGGGATGTCTAAGACCTGGGGTAAAGAGTTGGGCCGCAAGGGCTTTACATCGAATGCGATTGCTCCTGGCTTCATTATGACGGCCATGACAAAGGCAATGCCTAAGGAAGTCCTCGAAGGTATGGCAGCCAAAGTTCCTGTGACTCGCCTTGGTGAAACTGAAGATATTGCAAACGCATGTTTGTTCTTGGCAAGCGAACAGGCAAGCTATATTAACGGCACTGTTTTGAGTGTCGACGGTGGTATCGTCCTCTAGGGCGATCCCCAATCCTAAACGGAGGCTTTTATGAAATCACTCATCTTGGCAGTATTCATCGCGTGTTCGGGTCTTTTTGTTTCTATGGAATCTTTGGCGAAGCCTGAAGATTTCCAGGGCTTTGTTCAGGTTTCTGCACAACGCGAACTTTACGTTGATTACGTGGCTCCAGAGCGTGGCCTGCCAACGGTGGTTCTTATCAATGGCCTCACCTACAGCACTCGCCAGTGGGAGAACTTTGTTCAACCATTGATTGCTAAAGGTATCGGCGTTCTTCGTTACGATCCGTTTGGGCAGGGACAAACACTTTTGAAGTATGCTCCGATCGTGGCTCCGATTCCGTACCAAGATCAGATCGCGGATTTAAAAGTTCTTTTAGAGAAAATGAAAGTTAAAGGCCCTTATAATTTAGTTGGGCTCTCTTACGGTGGCGGCATTGCCGCTGGTTTTGCCGCCGCTTATCCATCCCTTATTAAAAACCTTGTCATGATGGCGCCGTTCACGCGTCCTTTGGATGGAACTGACAACTGGATTAAGGCGCAGATTTGGGCGACTCGCCAGATCTTCCCTTTAAACAAAATGTCTGATGATGATCTGTACGACTACTATCTTCACCAGATCGTTTATGCGACTTACCCTCAGGCAGAGCCCATTGTTTTGGAAAATCCATTTAAATTGGAAGCAACCTACCGATTGGTTCAAGGGATTCGCAAAGCTCGTCCGATTGATTTGACTCACACAATTCCAGCTCGCGCATTGCACTTGATGATTGCTCGTCAAGATCAGTACATCAACACCAGCGTTCTTGATGAGTATTGGGATGCGGTTCCTAATGAGGCTCGCGCAAGCCGCCTTTATATCAACGGCTCTGAGCACAAGATGGTTGAAGCTGTTCCTAACTTCACGGCGGCGTGGGTTTATGAAATTGTCACTGGCAATAAAAGACTTTTCAAGGGTCAGGATTTCGAGGGTTATCCCTACCGTGGAGAAGTTCGCGCCGGTGATGAAAATATCAAGGTGGGTCGCGAATGATTAACTTCGAAGTTAAAGAAGGACTTGTCCCCGAGGACGTTTTTTTCATTCACGGAAATCTCTCTTCCAATCGCTGGTGGTATCCCTCTGAAGAAATTTGGAAGAAGAATGCAGCCGGGAAGAACTACAAAGGCGCATTGATCTATGCGGAGTTTCGTGGTTGTGGAAAGAGCTCTGCGCCGAAAGATTCAAGTGAAGTGAACTTGCATACCTTTGCTGAGGACTTTATCGGCGTCATTAAGTCTTTGAATCGCGGACCGGTTCATGTTGTTGGACACTCCACCGGGGGTTTAATTGCAGCTTTGATGATGGCAAAAGAGCCAAGCCTTTTCAAAAAGGGAGTTCTTTTGGATCCTGTCGGTGCAAAGGGAATCACCTTTGATCGCTCCATGATTGCTGCTTTTGAACAAATGAAGCAGGACAAGAACCTCACCGCAGCCGTCATTGGATCTACGATTCATAATAATAATCCAGAAACAGATTTCTTTAAGCAAATCGTTGTTGAAGACGCCTTCCATTCGGTGAAAACCGTTGGGCATTGGGTGCTTGAAGCCCTTGATGGGCTTGATGTTCGCGATGAAGTGTCAAAAGTGAAAAATGATGTTCTGGTGCTTCATGGTGAGCATGATCAGCTTCTTCCTGTGGCCGATTCTCAAGCTTTAGCGGGTCTTCTTGTAAACGGAAAGTTCCAGACGATTGAAGGTCAGGGGCATTGCGCGAACGTTGAGTCGCCAGAAAAATTCGTGAATATCGTTCGTAGTTATCTCTTCTAAATTCTCAGTGCCGCCTTGCGGCACTTTTCGCTATCTCATACGGGACGGCTTAATTTGTTGCCCACCCATGGGTTTTACGTTAGTTATCGAATAATAAATTACAATTTTATGACAAAACTATTTTGCGTCTCCTAGGGAGTGCCAACCTATGTCTGAAAATAGAGATGAGTATAATCGTGCTGGTTTGATCGCGTTTGCCTTTACAATGGCATTCTGTTTCGCGTTCTTCTTCTATCTTGTTGCTGTGAACAAGGGAGTGGATTTGGCGGAAAATGTGGTTGATCCCAATGCCCCAGTTGCTGAAGGTGCCGCTCCGGCCTTCGACATCACTCAAGTGAAAGAACCGTGGGTTTCTACACCTGAGCTTGTAGAATACGGAAAGAAGACATTCGCAGCCAACTGCGCCATGTGTCATGGTGCCGAAGGTAAGGGTGATGGTGCTGCGGGTGCGGGTTTGAATCCTAAGCCTCGTAACCTTGTTGAGGGCAAGTGGACTCAAGGGGAAGGCGTCACTTCTCTTTTCAAAGTTTTGCAAAACGGAATCAAAGGTTCATCCATGGCCTCTTATGCTCACTTTAAGTCGGCAGATCGTTGGGCGTTGGTGATGTACATTGATTCAATCACTCAGAATAAATCTAAAGAAGATCCTGCTAAAGTTGCTGAGTTTGCAAAAACGGCTCAATAATTAAGGATTTAAGAATGCTTTCTGCAAAGCTTGTTTTAAATATGAAAACAATGGGAGTGGCGCTGTCAGCGACCGCTCTTCTTTGTTTTTCAGCGAACACGCAAGCTTATGACGGAAAGCCGGCTCCGATGGTTGCGAATGAGCAGCCTAAAGAGCTTGAGGGTGTCGGTATTGACGAAAAATTGGGTGGAAAGGTCGATCTTTCATTAAAGGTGAAAGATGACAATGGACAAGAAGTGACTTTGGGTTCCTTCTTCGATGGCAAACACCCCGTGATTATTTCTCCGGTGTATTTCTCGTGCCCGGGTCTTTGCAATTTCCATCTGAACGGCCTGACGGATGCCTTGAAGTTGATGGAGAACGAGTGGACGGTGGGTAAGAAGTTTAAAATCTTATCTATGAGTTTTGACTCAAAAGAGACTCCCGACTTGGCGGCCGCTAAGAAAAAGACTTACATGAAAATCTATGGTCGCGAAGGTGCTGAAAAGGAATGGCACTTTTTGACGGCGGATGAAGCGACAGTTCAGGCGATCACGCAGTCTTTAGGATTTAAGTTTAAATGGGATGAGTCCCAGAAAGAGTGGGCCCATGCTTCGGCGGCGGTGATTATCACTCCGGACGGCACGATCTCACGTTATTTGCCTGGGATTTTGTTTAATCCCAAGGACATCAAGTTAGCGCTAAACGAGGCGACCGAAGGAAAGATCGGCAGCATTGTAGATAGCTTGGTGCTTTATTGTTTTAAGTATGACCCACATCAAAGCAAGTACACTCTTGCAGCCTTTAATCTGATGAAGATGGGCGGAGCGGTAATGGTTTTGGTGATGGTTTTATGGTTATTGCCGATTTTGATTCGTTCACGAAAGGCGAAGAAGAAAGAGGCGGGGAGATAAAGGTACATGATGTGGTTTAATATTGCGAAGGCCCAATCCTTCATGCCAACGCAAGCAACCGAGATTGCAAAGCAGGTGGACAATCTGTACGGTTTCTTGCTGATTACAAGTTTTATTGCCTGCGTCCTTGTTATTGGCGGGATGATTTTCTTCGTCTGGAAATACAGACGTAGAACTCCCAACGACAAGACTGCGTATATCTCTCACAATACTTTCCTGGAGTTCTTGTGGTCATTTATTCCACTTGTCATCTTCCTCGGGGTGTTTGCTTGGGGATGGTATATCTATCATCAGATGAGAGCGATGCCTAAAGACGCTCTTGAGATCAATGTCCTTGGTAAACAATGGGCGTGGGAAGTTGAATACAAGAACGGCTTTAAAGCTGTAAATGAAGTTGTTGTGCCGGTCGGTCAGGACGTGAAGCTTCTTTTGACCTCCAATGACGTCATCCACTCCTTCTACGTTCCCTCTTTCCGTATTAAACAAGATGCGGTGCCTGGTCGTTACACCGCTTTGTGGTTCCGCGCTGATAAGCTGGGTGACTTCCATATTTTCTGTACAGAGTATTGCGGGACATCGCACTCGGGAATGATCGGCAAACTGAAGGTCGTTGCTCGCGAAGATTTTGATAAGTATCTGGAGCAAGGACAAGAAGAGCGCAGCCTGCCTCTTGCTAAAAAAGGTGAAAAGCTTTTTGCAGTTAAAGCCTGTGCTTCTTGCCACTCGGTGGATTCACCTGCGGCGAAAGTAGGTCCAAGTCTGTTCCAAAAATTTGGAAGAGAAGAAGAGATGGACGATGGTTCGAAAATCGTATTCGACGAAAACTATATTCGCGAATCTATTCTTCAGCCGAATAAGCACATTGTAAAAGGGTTCCCTAAAGGTGTTATGCCTACCTTCCAGGGTCAGTTGAACGAAAATGAACTCAGCGCACTTGTTGAGTACATCAAGGAATTGAAATAAGGAGCGCACCTCATGGCTACAAAATCAGCTCATCACGGTGACAACTACATTAATTATGAAAAAGGCCTGTGGTCTTGGTTAACAACCGTAGATCATAAGCGTATCGGTCTCATGTACATGATCACCGTTTTGTTCTTCTTCTTCGTCGGCGGGGTCATGGCCCTCTTGCTTCGTTTGGAGCTTTTTGCTCCTAATTCAGCAGCGAACGTCGGGAATGTTTTGAAGAATGGCGACGTGTACAACCAAGTATTGACATATCACGGAGCGATCATGGTTTTCATGGTTATCGTTCCAGGTATTCCGGCGATCTTGGGGAACTTCTTTTTGCCTCTTCATATCGGAGCCAAAGACGTGGCCTTCCCGAAAATCAACTTGGCAAGCTGGTACTGCTTTATGGCAGGGGCTATCTTGGCGATCATGACGTTCTTCTTTAAGAAGATCGACACAGGTTGGACTTTCTATACGCCGTACTCAATCCGCACCGGGACCGCAACGGTTCTGATGGTTTTGGGAGCTTTTGTGATGGGGATGTCTTCCGTTTTGACGGGATTGAACTTCATCGTAACAGTTCACAAATTGAGAGCGCCTGGCATGACTATGCACAGAATGCCTCTTTTTGTGTGGGCTCTTTATTCAACAGCGATTTTGCAAATGCTGGCGACGCCGGTTCTTGCGATCACATTGTTGTTGTTGGCGGCTGAAAAACTTTTCGGTGTGGGAATCTTTGACCCGGCTTTGGGTGGAGATCCAGTTTTGTTCCAGCATTTCTTCTGGTTCTACTCGCATCCTGCGGTTTATATCATGATCATTCCTGCGATGGGTGTTGTGTCTGAATTGATCACGACGTTCTCTCGCAAAGTGATCTTTGGTTATACGGCGATTGCCTACTCTTCGTTGGGTATTGCGGGTGTTTCCTTCTTCGTATGGGGTCACCACATGTTTGTGTCGGGCCAATCTGAAGTGGCTGGCATCATCTTCTCTTTCATCACGATGCTGGTTGGGGTGCCGACAGCGATCAAGATGTTCAACTGGGTGGCGACGATCTATAAAGGATCTGTGACTTTTGATTCTCCGATGTTGTTTGCATTGGGATTCTTGTTCTTGTTCGCGATCGGTGGTGTGACAGGGATTATGCTTGCGACATTGCCAGTGAACGTTCACTTCCATGATACTTACTTCGTGGTAGCGCACTTCCATTACGTGATGGTGGGCGGAACATTGATGGCATTGATGGGTGGACTTTATTACTGGTTCCCGAAGATGTTCGGAAAAATGTTCAACGAAGGCGTGGCTCGTATGTCTTTCGTGTTCATCTTCATCGGTTTCAACGTGACGTTCTTCCCTCAGTTTATTTTGGGCGCGATGGGTATGCCACGTCGTTATTTTGACTACATCCCGGCTTATGAAACTTTGAATAAGGTTTCAACAGTAGGTTCTTGGCTGATTTTGACAGGTTTCTTGTTGGCGCTTTATACGATCGTTCAGGGTCTCAGAAAGGGCGAAAAAGCACCTTTGAATCCTTGGAACTCCAAGACTCTTGAGTGGACGACGACGTCTCCTCCTCCTCACGATAACTTTGCAGTAGAACCAATTGTAACAGCGGGGCCATATGAGTACAGATAGCACTACACACGGCAATATCCGTTCAGCTCACGTTTCTCATCACTTTAAAGATGCGAATCAAGAGTACGATAGCGGTAAGCAAGGTATTTGGTTGTTCATGGTGACCGAGATCCTCATGTTCGGAGCGATCTTGGTGGGCTATGCGATTTTCCATCATATCTATCCTGAGATGTTCGCCGAAGGTGCGAAGACTTTGGATTGGAAAATGGGATTCATCAATACTCTTGTTCTGATCTTCTCTTCATTCACGATGGCGATTTCGATTTCCTTTGTTCAGAAGAATGAAACTAAAAAGGCGGCGATTGCTTTGGCAACGACCATCCTTTGCGGTGCGATCTTCATGGGAATCAAGTACTTCGAGTACACTCATAAGTTCCACTTGGGTCTTTACCCTGGAAGATTCTTGGATGTGGCTAAAGTCGGAGCCGAGCATGCCAACCTTGGTATGTACTTTGGATTCTACTACTGCATGACGGGTCTTCACGGTATTCACGTGTTGATTGGTATGGGCTTGATTGCTTGGCTGTTGTTCAGAACTATTCGCGGTGACTTCCACTCTCAATACTGGCTCCCAGTCGAGGGTGTGGGTATTTTCTGGCATATCGTGGATTTAATCTGGATCTTCTTGTTCCCTCTTCTCTATTTGGTGGGGTAGTAAAAATGGGTAGCAATAATTCTCATAACGACGCAAATGTTCTTCATCCGCATATCACGCCGCTGGCGACTTATATTAAGGTCGCTGGTGCGTTGTTTGCTTTGACGTTCTTGACGGTGATCGCACATCAATTCAACGCTCAGTTAGGGGCTTTTGCGGCTCCGATCGCGTTCTTGATTGCGATGGTCAAAGCGGGATTCGTTCTGCTTTACTTCATGCACTTGAAAGACGATACAAACATGAACCGTTTGATCTTCTCGACAGGTTTCTTTTTCTTAATCGTTCTTTTCCTCTTCAGCGTCGTAGATATCTTTACACGTGTGAAAGAGGTTAGTCCTCTATAAGATCGTGCTTAGAACATTTGCAGATCTTACTAAGTTTGGCATAGTCGTGTTCTCGGTCCTCGCGGGACTGGCCGGCTATGTCACTGGTTTCCAAGTCGAAGAATCTTTTAATTGGAAAGAGTTTCTTGAGGTCTTGCTGGGCATCTATTTTATCAGCTCGGGCTCTTTAGCACTGAATCAGGTGCAAGAGTGGAAGCTGGATCAAAAGATGCCTCGAACGGCCAAGCGTCCGATCGCTTCTGGCAAAATCAAGCCGGCGGCAGCGGGAATTTTATCCGTGAGTTTTATCTTTGTCGGACTCAATTTGCTATTTAACTTAGAGCCAGTTGCGGGTTGGGTGGGACTCTTCTGCATCTTCCTTTATAATGTGGCTTACACGATGTACTGGAAGCCTCGCTGGGTTTTTGCGGCGGTTCCCGGGGCCATTCCTGGGGCTTTGCCTGTGACCATCGGTTATGCGGCAGCGAATTCCAATATCTTTAATTCAGAGTCTTTGTATCTCTTTTTGATTATGTTTTTATGGCAAATGCCGCACTTCTGGGTTTTGGCAGTTCGTTATAAAGAAGACTATGCAAAAGGGGGCATTCCCACGTTGCCTGTGGCATTGGGAATGGAAAAGACGCTTTTTCAAATTGGTCTTTATACTTTTGTATATGTCGGTGTGGCCTTAGCAGCCCCGATGTTTGTTCATGCAAGCTGGATGTTTGTTCTTTTAACGTTCCCGTTTGCTTTTAAAGTCATGCAAGAGTTCTATCGTTACTATAAATCCAACGGCACCGAGAGATGGATGGCCTTCTTTATGTGGCTGAATGTTTCTATGCTTGTGTTTATTGTGATTCCCGTGATCGATAAGTGGAACTTTCTGTTCATCCACTCAAACTAAGGCCCTCAACGAGGGCCACTTTCTTACTTTCTAAACTCTTCAGGTGTGTCGATCTGCTTAAAGGGGTGAGACTTTTGGAATGCCTCAAGTTTTAGGCAGTTCTCATTTATCTTTATCAGTGTCGGGTATTTCGAGATGTCGACATTGAATCGTGTGCAGGTCAGAAGTTGTGGGATAAGAAAGAGGTCGGCCATGGTGATCTGATCGCCAAAACTATAAGTTCCTGAAAATTCCTTGAGAGTTGTCTCCAAGGTTTCCAGTCCTTGGGCGGCCCAATGTTGGACCCAGGCTTCCTTTCGCTCTTGGGAATAGCCGTCATGTTTTTCAAGATACTGAAGCGTCTTTAGATTTCCCAGAGGATGCATGAAAGAGTTGATGACTTCACAAACCTGTCGAACGCGGGCGCGAAGATATGCGTCCTGCGGGAACAGGGCCGGTTTTGGGAAAACCTCATCAAGGTATTCCATGATGGCGAAGGATTCGGGAATTACCTTTCCGTTGTGAACAAGCGTGGGCACGCCTCCCAGAGGATTGATCTTGCGATATTCTGGAGAGTGTTGTTCACCCTTCAGCAGACTGATGGGTTTGTAGTCAAACTCAAGACCCTTGATGTGCAAGGCAAGGCGGGCGCGGTAAGAGGTGGAGCTGCGAAAATAGTTGTAAAGTGTAAGTGAGGACATATACTAATTTCAGTCTGGTTTTGTTACTCAGTCAAAGGACTTTTCTGTGCCTAATAGATTTATCTTTTCACTGCGTTTTTCGTCCAAAGTCTTTGTCAAAATGGCAGTCTTGGCTTTGGCCATGATCTTCTTTATGACTCTTTTCCGATTGAATCTGTATTTTTTGTCAGTGTTTCATGCCACTCCGGATGTGGATTTTATAGAAGTTCTGCACTCCTTCATAGCGGGCTTTCGGTTTGATTTGCTGGTATTTGGGTTTATTTTTATTCCTCTTTTTTTCGTTTTGATAATTCAGGCTTTCACGGAAAGATGGCCGCGGTGGATCTTTGCAGCCTATAAAATCTATTTTGTTGGAGTTTGGTTTCTTATCTGCACGTTGTCCTTTATGGACTACTTTTATTTTGCGCGATACGGGGCGCGGATGCGCTTTGAAAACTATATGTCGTGGTCGCCTCAGGTATGGATGGACCAAGTTCAGATTTTGCCAAAAAATCAGGTGTGGATTTTTTGTGTGATCACAGTTCTGCTTTTCAGTTTGGGCTATATGCTGACAAAAAGCCTGAAGTTCGGCGACTGGAAAGACGAATATTCTCCGCAGAGGGGCTCCAAAGTGGAGGTGTTCTTAAGAGTGTTTGTCCCCTTGATTCTGATTGCCTTGGCGGCTCGTGGCACAGTCGAGCCCCATCATTTAGCGTTGGAACACAGCGAGGTGTCCAGTAATAGGGCTATAAACGAGATGGCACTTAATGCTGTATGGTGTTTTGATAAATAGATCAAATTGTGGGACTATCTCAGGGCTTCTTTTAAGAAGTTTATTAGGAGGATTTACGATGAAAAAGTGGGCTCTATCATTGGTGGCGGCTTTGGGAATGATGTCATCTGCAGCGATGGCAGATATTGATTATGGTTTGGAAGTCGGTATTCGTCAGCAGTCTGGTGATTTTGAGGGCGGATCCACAAAATCTCAGATGGGTCTTCAGTTTGGCGCAACAGCACACTTTCCTATTTCCGGTCCTTTGCATCTCAGAACGGGAATGCTTTATACGCAAAGACCTTTGACTGTTGAGGGAACTCCCGACAATAAAGTCACAATGAACTATCTCGATATCCCTGTGGCCTTGATGTACAAGTTCGAAGAATACGCGGGTGTTTTTGCCGGAGTTTCTTTAGCGATGAACTTGGACAAAACAGCCGATGTGGGAACTGTGACAGATGTAAAGTCTCCTCTTTTACCAATTCTTATCGGTGCTAGCTTCAAGTTTGCTCCTAACTTGGGTGTGGCTTTGTACTATGAAAGTGCTAGCGGTGAGGCGGCAAAAAATCTAAAAGACTATCGTGCTGTTGGCGCGAACCTGTTGATTACTTTCGACTAAGGATTTGACGTGAAGCTTGGTTCTTTAAAATCCCCGCACTCTCGTGACGGGGAGCTTTGTGTAATTAGTAAAGATCTTAAGACGGCTGTTAAGGCCACTCATATTTCTGCGAATTTGCGCGAGGCTTTGGAAAACTGGAAAGACAAAGAAGCCTCTTTGCAGAAGATCTATGCGGATCTGAATGCGGGATCGGTGGCAGATTCTTTTCCTGTGAAAGAAGGGGATTTTCACTCGGCTCTTCCGCGCACGTGGCTTTTTGCGGATGGCTCCGCATTCATCTACCATATTAAGCTTGTGCGTATGGCTCGTAAGGCCGCTTTGCCAGAGACTCTGGAAACCGTTCCTTTGATGTATCAAGGTGAGTGTGGTCAGTTCTTGGCGCCAACGGAAGATATTCCACAACGGGATTTCTCACACGGAACCGATTTCGAGGGTGAGGTCGGGGTGATTACGGACTTCGTACCGATGGGCGTAACTCCCGAGGAAGCTCTTAAGTGTATTCGTCTTTTCGTTCTCATCAATGACGTTTCTTTGCGAGGATTGATTCCTGAGGAATTGGCTCAAGGTTTTGGATTTTTCCAAAGTAAACCGGCGTCGGCTCTGTCACCATTTGCGGTCACAGCTGATGAATTAGGAAGTGGCTGGAAAGAGGGTCGCATTCACTTCCCGTTGCAGGTGAACTACAATGGTCAGTTTTTTGGAAAAGCCAATGCTAGTGCGATGCATTTTCATTTTGGACAACTGATTGCTCACGCGGCAAAAACGCGAAATTTAGCGGCGGGGACAGTGATTGGAAGTGGAACTGTTTCTAATGAGAGTCACGAAAATGGTTCAAGCTGTCTTGCTGAAAAGCGTATGATTGAGCAGATTGAAACGGGTTCGATTAAGACACCCTTTATGAAATCTGGCGATACCATTGAGATTCAGATGCTCGATGATAAGGGTCAGAATATTTTTGGAAGAATCTTTCAAAAGGTGAAGGCTGTTTAAACCTTCACCTTTCTTTTCTTAAAGTGCTTCAATAACACCGCAGGCAATTCTTGGGCCTGAGTTTCCGGCAGGTTGAGATTTCAAGTCGTCTTTATCTTGATGGATGATCACGGCTTTTCCAATAATGCTATCTGTACCAGGTTTCATAGTCAGCCCTTCAACAGTTAAAGATGTTGTGGCTTTTCCTTTATTGTTAGCCATCAAATTTCCAAAATCGCCGGCATGATGGCCATTGACCCCAGGGGCGCCGTGAGTGCTATGGGCAGGGTTGAAATGTCCGCCCGCCGATGAGAAATCGGCCTTAGAGCAGTCTCCTGTTTCATGCAAATGAAAGCCATGGGGTCCCGGCTTAAGGCCTTCAACCATGGTTTCGATTTTCATTTTTCCACCATCTTCGCTGAAGTGAATGATGCCTTTGACTTTAGATCCATTGGCAGCTTTCAAGACGGCTTGGGCCTTTGTGGGGGCGACAGGCGTTGCAATCGCCTCTGCAGCAATCGTTGTTTCAGCTTGTTTTGGTGATTGTGCGCAGGCCATAAAGGTCAATGCCAGAATACTTGTGATGAAGATGTTTTTCATAAGATAGGTCCTTTCATGTTTTAACACTATAGGAGCCATCTTACTTTGTTAAGATGAGATGTCATTACCGATTGGAAATATAGGCCAGAAGTCCAATCACAATAATGGTCGTTAGATAAAACAAAATGACCACACGACCTAAGCGAATTTTTGGGGCGAGAAGCGCTCGGGTAGCTAGAGTTGTCATAACTACCTCCTTCTTTTCTATGTCAATTATCTCACAAGTAGCCAGGGCCCCTCCAATAGATATTATCTAAGTGACATATAGATATAATCTTTTGGAGGAGCTATGAATACGAACTCGAATAGGACGGTGCAGGCCTTATCTAAAACTTTGTCTGAAGAATATGTTCTTATGCTAAAAACGCAAAATTTCCATTGGAATGTCGAAGGGCCTTTGTTCTTTTCTTTACATCATCTATTTGAGTCGCAGTACAAGAGTCTAGGGGAAAAAGTGGATGTCGTGGCGGAAACGATCCGCACCTATGGCGTTAAATCCCCGGGGAGCTTTCGCGACTTTCTAAAGACATCTCTGATCGACGAGGCTCCTGCGGATGCGATCTCGTCTCATCAGATGGTGGAAATTCTTAATAAGGATCATCTATCAATGGCCGCGCGTTTGAAGGAACATCACGAGCTAGCGGAAAAGGCAGGGGATGTGAATGCCATGGTTATTTACGAAGATCTGATTTTGTTCCATGAAAAGTCCGCCTGGATGATTCGTAGTCATAGGGCATAAACAGATGACAGAGAAGTCTATGCCCAGGGAAGCTGAAGGAGAAACAAGGAGACTTCGATATGTTCACTATGCTTGGCGCACTCTTCTTCTCTATGGCCATGGCTCAAGAAAAAGTACAGGTACAAAACTTAACGCCTCAAGGGTTTGTAAAGTCTGTTGAGCAGGTGCGGATTGAGTTTTCTCACCCGATGGTTCGTTTTGGAGACATTAAGCTAGAGGCGCCGGCGCAAAGCTCTTGTTTTAAAGATGGCCAAGGTCGTTGGATAGATACAAAGAATTGGGTCTATGACTTTAAGCAGGCTCTTCCTGGGGGAAGTGCGTGTTCGGTGACGGTAATGGGGAAGAGTTACCATTTTAATACCGGTGGTCCCCATATCAAAGAAACCTTTCCCATGCGATACCGCCCGATCGATCCTTTGCAGAATTTTGTGCTGATGTTGGATGCCCCGGTAAAAATACCTTCTTTGCTCGAAGGAGCTTATTTTGTTGTTGAAGGGTTGGGGGATCGTATCCCGATCGAGGTGCTGGAGGGAAGTTCGGCTCAGAAAATTAAAACAGCGGCCGAAGATGAATATCGATATGAGAAAGAAAGCTTTAAGGGGGACTTTGTCGTTATCAAGGCGCAAAGAGCTTTGCCTCCCGGGGCTCGCGTCAGTTTTATTTGGGGAAAGAAAGTACAGTCTGTTTCGGGGTTTTCTTCTCCTGTGGACGAGGTGTTAGAATTTACGGTGGCTGAACCCTTTAAGGCTGACTTTAGCTGCGATCGCGAAGACCCAGGAAAACCCTGTGTGCCATTGTTGGGAATGCGTCTTTCATTTACCTCGGCGATTTCTCTAAAAGACGCAAAAAATATTTATCTAGAAACCAAAGACAAAAAGAGAATGGCCCCGTCGGGGCTTGAGGATTTGGCGACTCAAGACAGTATTTCTTACCTGGAGTTTAAGGGTCCTTTTTTGCCCAACGCGGAATTCAAGTTGTTCCTGCCGTCAGACCTTAAAGACGAGGAGGGACGAACTCTTTCTAATAAGAATCAGTTTCCTTTGATTGTCAAAACGGGAGAACAGCCATCTCTTTTAAAATTTGCCTCGGACTTTGGACTTATTGAGGCCGGGCCGGAAGCGGCGTTGCCTGTCACCCTAAGACGAGTTGAAAAAACTCTTCAGACACAATTCATAGGATGGACGGGGCAATGGAAGGCCTCACAGTTTAAAGAGATTCTAAATAGTCTGAGTGAAGTTCAAAGAAGTCCTTATGATGTGACAAGGCTTGCGACTTTGAAGAAGCTTCCATCTCAAAAAATTCAAGTGCAAAAACCTTTGAAGGCGTCAGACACAGAAGTCGTGGGTATTCCTCTAAAGAAAACCGGTTTCTACATTGTCGAAATGGAAAGCGCTCTTTTGGGGGAAAGTTTATTGGCACGGAAAACGCCTTATTATGTACGGGCGGCGGCTTTAGTTACAAATTTAGCAGTGCATCTGAAACACACCAACCAGGAAGCCTGGGTGTGGGTGACAGAATTAAAGAACGCACAAACTGTTTCACAGGCTCAGGTAAAACTTTATGATGTTCAAGGTAACGAGGTGTCTCGAGGTGTCACTGACAACAAGGGTTTGGTTCACTTTCAATTTAAGAAGCCTCTCAATGAATGGTCTACGCGCAGTGAGTCCTCATTTTATGATGGTTTTTTTGCGATTGCTGAAAAAGACCAGGATTTTAGTTTCACGCACTCTTCTTGGAATCGTGGAATTGAGTCGTGGCGATATCAACTTGGGACAGCAGATTACGCCTCACCCCTTATTGCTCATGCGATTCTAGATCGAACTCTTTTTAAACCGGAAGAAGTTCTTTCGGCAAAAATTATCCTAAGAAAAACTCAAAGTCAGGGCCTGGTATTGCCGTCCGAGATGGAGTGGCCTGCAAATATCCTGTTGTCTCATGATTCGGGTTTGCAGTCTTTCAAAGTGCCTCTGAAGTGGAACAAACAAAAAGGGACCGCTTTGCTTAAGTGGAATTTACCTCCTGCCATTAAAATGGGTCATTGGAGTTTAGTTTTGGAAAAGGAGAAGCCCGCCCTGTCTCTTCCCGTTGGTGGATTTTCTGTGGAAAGCTTTCGAGTTCCTTTGATTCAAGTGCGCTTGAACTCTCAATCTCCTTCCTATGTTTTGGAAAAAACGGTGCCTGTTCAAGTTTCGGGGACTTACTTTGCCGGAGGACCGGCGTCTCGTCTTGCGATGAAGATGAGATGGAGTGTGGAGCCCAGCAGCTTCTTTGCGCAAGATGAGGAGCTGCAAGATTTTTCATTTGCTAACGGAACGGTCAAGGAGGGTCTTTTTAGATCAGGCGAAGATGAAGGGGCTCGTTATATTCCTCAAAGTGGTGTGGAAAACTTTGAGTTGGATCAAAAAGGGGGCGCAGAGATTCCCCTTAAAAACTTAAAATATGGAACAGGTCCGCAGAAGTTAAGAACGGAAGTCGAATTCAAAGATCCCAATGGAGAGATTCAGACGGCTATTCGCTCGTTTGCGATGTGGCCGTCCTCTGTTGTTCTGGGTATCAAATCAAAATCTTGGTGGGCCACCCCAGATCTCGTCGAATTTGAGGTTGTGGCTTTAGACCTCAATCAGAACCCGGTTAAAAATCAAAAAGTTCAGGTGGATCTCTATACCAGCCGCTACTACTCTCACAGAAAGCGCCTGGTGGGAGGCTTTTATGCCTACGAGGATTTTAGAGAGTTTCGCAAAGTGGGTGAACTGTGCCGTGGTGAAACCAATGCCCAGGGTCTATTTAGCTGTATGGGTAAGTCGAAAATCGCAGGGTCCGTATTAGCAGTGGTTTCAACAAAAGATTCTCAAGGTCATGAGAGTTATGCAAACGTGAATCAATGGATTGTGAAGCCGGGAGAACGTCAGTGGTTTGGTTCTGAAGACAATGATCGCGCCGATTTGATCCCCTTCAAGAAGGCCTATGAGCCCGGAGATGTGGCGGAGTTGCAGTTGCGAACTCCCTTCCCAACCTCGAAAGTTCTGGTGACTGTCGAGAGGGACTCGGTGCTGTCGTCAGAAATTGTCGACGTTCAGGGAGACCGTCCGGTCATCAAGGTGCCAATTAAAAAAGAGTACGCACCCAATGTTGTCATCTCAGCCTTTGCGATTCGGGGTCGCCTCAGTGACCCCAAGCCGACAGCCTTGGTTGATCTAGGTAAGCCGGCATTTAAGTTGGGAATGGCCAATCTCAAGGTCGGTTGGAAAGAGAATGCACTTAAGGTCTCAGTTAATACGGATCGCAAAACATATAAAGCTCGACAACGGGCCGTCGTCACAGTGAGTGTGAGCGATGCCCTCGGTCGTCCCGCGGCGCGAGGCGAAGTTACCCTGGTGGCTGTCGATGAGGGTCTTTTGGAGCTTCGTGAAAATGAGTCCTGGGATCTTCTTAGGGCGATGATGAGACTTCGTCCTCACACTGTGGAAATGGCGACGGCTCAAGCCTTGGTGATAGGTAAGCGTCACTTTGGTTTAAAGGCTCTGCCTATCGGAGGTGATGGGGGAGGCGCTCTTCGTCGGGAACTTTTTGATACTCTTTTATACTGGAATCCTTCCATCACCTTAGATAGCCGCGGAGAGGCTCGCGTGGAGATTCCTTTGAATGACTCAACGACCAGCTTTCGGATCGTTGCGATTGCTCAACAAGGGGCGGATCAATTTGGAAATGGTTGGACTTCGATACAAAGTTCTCAAGACCTGATGATTTTGCCGGGACTTTCCAAGGTGGTTCGTGAAGGGGATGTTTTTATGGCTGGATTCACAGTCAGAAATGCCTCTGCCCAAACTCAAGAGGTGCAGTTGAGTTTAAGAATGAATCCAAAAATGGCAGGTCAAGAAGATCAGAAGATTCGTTTGAATCCTGGAGAGGCCAAAGAGATTCAATGGAGAGTTCAAGTTCCCTCGGTCGATGTTTTGGAATATGTTCTGACCGCAAAAAATAACCAAGGAAAGGTTCTGGACGAGATCAAGAAGGTGCAGACAGTTTTACCTCTGCGCGTGGCGCGCGTTTATCAAAGCGAATGGGGCTCCTGGCCTGATTTTAAAAGCCTGTCGCTGACAGCGCCAAAGGACGCGGAACCCAATAAAAGTTCTGTGGTGTTCGAACTGAGCACGGGACTTGGAGGATCTCAGGTCGGGATGAAAGAGTTCTGGAAAAATTACGATTACACTTGTCTTGAGCAGCTTGTCTCTAGAGCGATCTCTCTTCAGGACAAAAAAATGTGGTTGCGATTGGAAGAAAAACTGAGCACTTACATGGACGGAAATGGGTTGCTTCGCTATTTCCCAAATTCTAACTCAGTGGGCAATGTCAATCTCACCGCCTACGTTCTAAATATCGCCCATGAAGCAGGTTTTCAGTTCCGGGAAGAAAATGAGAGTCGTTTGCTTGAGGCTTTAAGTCTTTATGCCGAAGGTAAACTTAAAGAAGAAGTCGACGTGAGTCGGGTTGATGAAACCCTTAAAAAGGTGACCGTCTTTGAGACGCTTTCAAGATATCGTCGCTTGAATATCGATTTATTAACGTCATTGGATTTTCAGGGGACTCAGTGGCCGCTCTACTCTTTGGTGGAGTGGTATCAGATTCATCTTTGGGAAAAAAATATTCCACAGAGAGAAAAAAAGATTTCCGAGATCGAAACTCATTTACGAAGTCGCTTCTATTTTTCCGCCAAACGTTTGCAGCTGAAAGATGAAAAGATGGAGACGA
Organism: Bdellovibrio sp.; assembly: GCF_047637665.1. NCBI lineage: Bacteria > Pseudomonadati > Bdellovibrionota > Bdellovibrionia > Bdellovibrionales > Pseudobdellovibrionaceae > Bdellovibrio > Bdellovibrio sp. Next base: position 106,134 of record NZ_JBLJBT010000005.1, read on the forward strand.
TGCCTTGGATGATGAGAGACTCAGAAGGAGCCATTCTTCGTTTAATTCTGGCGACTCTGAATCAGACTCAATGGAAAAATGATACACCTCGATTGTATCAAGGGGTTCTAGCGCGGCAACATAATGGGTCATGGTATCTAACGACGGACAACGCTTGGGGCAGTATTGTCATGAAGAAAGTGCAAGAGGCTTACGAAAAAGAGAAGGTACAAGGTACTTTCGTGGCAGAGCTCGGAGCCAAAACAGTGCAACATGACTGGGCTAAGGGATCCTCTGCGGTCATGGCGTTACCGTGGTCGTCACCAGAGAGTCAGTTGAAATGGCGCCAAGAGGGTGAGGGAAAGCCGTGGATCACAGTTTCGGCGAAGGTCTCAGTCCCTGTTACAAAACCAACCTTTGCCGGATTTTCAATTGAGAAAACCGTGACTCCTGTCGAACAAAAGAAAGCGGGCGTTTGGAGTGTGGGAGACGTAGCGAAAGTGCAACTAAAAATTAAAACCGCGGCTCCGCAGGCCTGGGTTGCCATTGAAGATCCTATTCCTGTCGGGGCCAGCGTTCTACAAAGCAGCTGGTCGACGGCCGTGGAAAGAAAAGAAGAACTGATTCGGTTTTATTACTCTTGGTTTCGCGGTGAAGAGGTGGTCGAGTATACAATTCGTTTTAATCAGGCTGGAACTTATGTTTTACCAGTTTCCCGCGTTGAAGCGATGTACAGTCCCGATCTTTTTGGTGAACTGCCCGAAAGCAAATGGACGGTTTTTTAATGATAAGAAAGACAAGTCTTGCGCTGGCATGTTTTGTTGCTTGGGGAGGGTTCGCCGGAGGCTATTTGCACGGTTCCCTTCCAGAGGTGCCCTCTTATGAGCAGACGCAAAGATCTTATAGAACGTCAGAACTGTTTCTCTTGGATCGCGAGGGGAAACCGCTTCATCAGTGGCGACAAAATAGTCACGAACGATCTTTTTCTTGGGTGAGTCTGCGCGAGGTGTCTCCCGCATTCATTGAAGCCCTCCTTAAATCAGAGGATAAAAATTTCTTTAATCATGCGGGAGTGGATGTCTCAGCTTTAGGAGCTAGCGTCTATCAAAGATTTTTCAGGGATTCCCCCCGAGGCGGCAGTACTTTGTCGATGCAGCTTTTGAAGCTTCTGCATGAGGACAAGGTGCTCTATCAAGGTTGGGTGGGAAAGCTTCGGCAGATTCTTGCGGTATCTCGTTTGGAGTCAAGTTGGACGAAGTCGCAAATCTTAGAGGCATATTTCAATTTAGCACCCTTTCGCGGAGAGCATCTGGGACTGGCCAGCGCCTCATGGTCTTTGTTTGATAAGATGCCCTCTGGTTTGACCTTGAAAGAGTCGACTCTTCTGGCGGTTCTTATTCGTTCACCGAATGCAAATAGACAAGAGTGGAGTGAGCGAGCCTGTTGGCAGGAACCGTCCTTTTGTGAAGACTTCAAAGTGTCATCAAAGGAGCTTGTAAACAAAAGATTGAACCCTCTGATAGATCAAAGGGCTTTGCATTTAGCACAGAGACTGAGCAAGACGGGATTGACGGGCTCTCTGCGAACGAGTCTTGATCGGAGTTTGCAGATTTATACTCAAGAGCTGGTGCAATCTCAGATTCGCAGTCTTGAGTCTCAGAATGTTCATGAGGCAGCCGTGTTGGTAATAGAGAATCAAACCGGCGAGGTCTGGGCTTATGTGACGGGAACCTCTCAAGAGAAGAATCGTTATGTTGATGGTGTTCAAGCATTTCGACAAGCCGGTTCGACGCTCAAACCTTTTTTGTATGCGACGGCGTTTGAGAAAAACATATTGCATGCCAATTCGTGGATTGAAGATTCGGCCGTTGATATCGTTTTTGATCGAGGTGTTTATAAACCTCAGAATCATGATCGTCAGTTTTATGGATGGATTCCGGTAAAAACGGCCTTAGCCTCGTCTTTAAATGTGCCGGCGGTGAAGGTGTTTAAGCTTCTGAACGATGATTCGTTCTGGGGTAAACTTAAAGAATTGAATTTTCAAAATTTGCGAGATCCTGACTACTACGGCCCCGCTTTGGCATTGGGTGTAGCAGATGTGACTTTAGAAGACCTAACCCAAGGCTATCGGGCGTTGGCTTTGAATGGAAAGTATTCAGCTCTCCGTTTTCAGGAGGAGGCATCGCCACCACAGTTTCGACAGGTTTTCAGTGAACAGAGCGCGCAGGAAGTGGCGCAAATTTTATCCGAAGGGCAGAATCGATCTTTGGGTTTTGGTTTGGATTCGTCATTGTCTTTAAGCGGAACTTCGGTGAAGACGGGCACCAGCAAAGACATGCGCGACAATTGGTGCGTTGGATTTAACGAAAAGTTTACTGTGGGTGTTTGGGTTGGAAATTTCTCTGGCGAACCAATGTGGAATGTTATGGGGATAACCGGGGCGGCTCCGATTTGGAAGAAGGTGATGGAGAGATTGCAGGAGCGGTTTCCTGTGAAAATGCCCGCTCGCGATCTGTTGGCCTCGTCGCCGGGGGAGGCGACCCCAGAGACATATCCCCAAGCACGGGTGTTGTATCCTCAAGATGGAATGATTTTAGCCTTGGACCCGGCGATCCCCGAGGAACATCAAAGAATGCCTTTACTTGTCGAAGTTCCCAGATCTTCAGGTTGGTCGTGGCAGATTGATAAAAAAAAGAAGATTGCTGTGCAAGGCCCGTATTTGTGGACGCCCACTTTGGGGCGCCATACTTTTGAGCTTTATCAAGAAGACAAGCTGATGAAGAGCATCCAGGTGTTGGTAAAGTAATTAAATATCGTAGTGGAAAACGATGGGCATTTGAATGTCCGGATGAAGACTTAATTTCACCGGGCAAGTCAGAGCAATTCCCTCAATCTTTTTGCGATAGTCGTGAGGGACATTCTGAGGAAGGTGCAAAACCACGGTGAGCTTGCTGATGCGGCGAGGATTTATGGTCATTTCCTTTTCAACCGTCACTCGAGAGCCTTTAAGTTGAACGCCGTCTTTTTCTGCGGCAATAGCCATCACGGTCAACATACAGCTTCCGGTTGCCGCGCCGACAAGATCGGTGGGGGAAAAGAGTTCCCCTTTGCCATTGTTATCTTTGGGCGCATCTGTAGCAATGTGAGCCCCTGAGGGCCCATGAGTGATTTCGCAGTGTTTTTCGCCTTGATAGAGGGCAGACATTTTGACCATGGACAGCTCCTACTGTCATACCATGGCCTCAAAAAACAAAGTCGTCAATATTAGGACGACAGGCCTTCAATAATTTTCCGCAAGCGCATCTCAGAAGACTTCGACATATCTGCATAGACTTTGCGCAGATGAGTTGAGCGCACGGGGTCGTTCTTTGAGGATTTCATTTCTCGACCGAACTTAAGAGCTGCACAGACACTTTCAATGACCACTTTTCTTTTTGAGTCTTTAGTAATGAAATCAAAGGCACCCAGGGAAAGTGCTTCAAGCGCACGTGAGTGATCGCCATGAGCCGTGAGAACCACGAAGGGCGTCATTTGCCCCAAAGAACGAACATAAGCAAGGAACTTAAGGCCGTTCATCTGAGGCATTTCAATATCTGAAAGAATAGTGTCAAACTCTTGCTCTTTAACGTACTCAAGGGCGGCCGCCCCATTTTCGGCTTCGACAATCTCATCGACGAATTCTTTGAGGAAGTGTTTTAACAGCTCTCGAATATCAGAGTCGTCTTCCACTATCAGTAGACGGCTTTTCTCTTCTTGCAGTGGCATCTAACTTCTCCCTACAACGAGTATTTGTTAATCACTCCAACCAACGTGTCTTTCTTAAAGGGTTTTGCGATATGATCGTTACACCCTGACTTTAAAGACTTCTGTCGATCCTCAGAAAGAGCATGGGCGGTTAAAGCTATAATCGGAGTGGGCTCCTTATGATTTTCAACTTCCCACTTGCGAATACTATCTGTGGCCGAGTATCCATCCATTTCTGGCATTTGAACATCCATGAAGACGATATCAAACTGTCCCGACTTTACCTTATTTACCGCTTCAAGTCCATTCTCAGCTTCAACAATTTCGTAAGGTCCGTTTTTTAGATAGTGAGTAAAGAGCGTGCGGTTGTCCTCAGTATCATCTGCAACCAGAATGCGGATTTTCTTGTCAGGATCTCGTACTTTTGGGGGGGTGAAGCTGAGTTCAGACTTTTGCATAATGAGGGGTCTGTGTGTGACCGGATTGTAGATTTGCTCACGATAGGGAATTGTGAAGAAGAAAGTTGTCCCCAATCCTTCACGACTCTTAAACCAAATTTGTCCACCCATAAGGTCAATCAGACTTTTGGAGATCGCAAGGCCTAAGCCGGTACCTCCAAAGCGACGAGTGATGGAGGTATCCGCTTGGGAGAACTTTTGGAAAATAAGATGCTGCTTATTCGTGGGAATTCCGACCCCTGAGTCACTGATACTGATCATGAGACTGTCTTTTTTGGAGGGATTCTTTCCGACAGTGACTTTGATATACCCATGCTCCGTGAACTTCAGGGAGTTGCTGACGAGGTTGATAAGAACTTGGCGCAACTTCGTCGGATCCCCCATCAAAAAGGGGGATAGGCCGGGATTGATCTCAAAAGAATAGCTGAGACCTTTTTCAAGCGCGCGCGGCTTCATGATTTCTTCCACATCGTTCAGAATTTTTTTGAGATCAAAGGGGATATTTTCAATAGAGACTTCCCCGGCTTCAATCTTAGAGAAGTCCAGAATATCGTTGATCAGCGACATCAGCGATTCGCCCGCTTTGCAGAAAATTGTTACGTAGTATTGTTGTTCGGGATCGAGTTTAGTTTCCTTTAGAAGGTCCGCCATGCCCATGATCGCGTTCATCGGGGTGCGAATTTCGTGACTCATATGAGCCAAAAAATCTGATTTTGCCTTGGAAGATCTAAGCGCATCCTCTTTTTCCGAGATAAGGGCCTGTTCGGTACGACGAAATTCGGTGATATCTTGAGTTGTTCCATACATGAAGAGGGCATTTCCGTAGCTGTCATACTCCATGCGCCCGTGGGCTCGTATCCAAACGATCTCATGGGTGGTTTTCTTTTTTATACGAAAATCCAAGTTGAAGGGGCGGATGTCTTTTTGGGCCTCTTGAAAAGTATGATCAAAAAGTGACAGATCGTCCTTAAAAATCAAAGAACGGAAGAGATCATATGTCGGGAGAGTTGTTTCTGGGTCCAACCCAAAAAGTTGAAATTCTTGTTCAGACCAGAGGCATTTTCCGGTCCCTATTTCCCAGCGGAAAGAACCTGTTTTAGAAAGAGCTTCGGACTCTTTTAGAAGATTCTCTTTGAGTTTAAGTTCATGTTCGATTTTCTTCTTCCAACGAACGTCCCATCCAATGAGTACCAGAACAACTTTTGAAGAGTGAGGTATCTTGATTCTTGTCCAAGACAACTCAAGGGGGATGCGTTCTCCAGTAATTTTTTTTAGAACGGCATCGAGTGGCCCGGGAGGTGAGGTCTGGGTTTCTTCTTGGAGTGAGGAGGAAATCTTTGTAAAGTCCGTTTCAATCCACATTTGCAGATCTGTTCCACCTAAAGCGGATCGAGCCATGCCTGTCATGGTCGCGGCGTAGGGATTGATCCCTCGAATTTGAAAAAGGGTCTTTTGTTCAGAACTGTCTTGCACCACTTCCACCACAAACAAGGCTTCGTGAATCGATTCAAAAGTTTGCTCCAAGAAGTCTTTGGTGGCCTTCGTTTTTAAGAAGTTCTCAGAAAGGGCATTAAAATTTTCAAAAATGGGGTGGAATTCCCCCTTTTCGGGGATTTCTAGCTTTGTTGAAAAATCATTCTCTTTAAGTTTGGCAAGTCCCAAAGAAAGATTCAAAAGAGGGTCGAACAGTCTTCGCGCAAGCCAATAGGTAAGACCAATGGCCACAGAGATGATAAACAGAGTCGCCAGAGAGAGAGCCAACACGTTCTCGCGAAAAGGGACCAACGATTCTTTGACGTTCATCTTTGCGATCAAAATCCATTGAGTGTTCCCGGGAAGAGTGAGGGTGCCGATGGATTGAAGAGCTTTTTCCCCCATATAGTCGTTGGAGATCTCCAGAAGCTGATCGCTCAGAAGATAGCGTTTAATCTGTTCTTGCGAAATGCCCAGGTTTAAGGCGGTGGTACGAGCGATTTTTATTTGCTCCAAGTTGGCCGAAGATTCAGGGAGGCGCGAATAGGATTTAAGAAATTTGTCGGGATTTTCAGAAAAGAGACGTGAATTATTTCTAAGATAGCCATCGACGCCGAAGACGACAATCTCGCCACTTTTTTTTAAACCCAGTTGATCCCAGTGTTGTTGGTTACTCAGAAGGTTGTCCAATCGGTCGATTGGAATCTGATAAAGCAAAGTGCCAAGAAAATTCACTTTATCAAAAATGGGAGTTGCCAGATAAGCCACGGGATACTTTCTTAACCGTGACTCCGGGGCAAAATCAAAAAACTTTGTGGTGCCGATCGGCGCATTTAATGACCATCTAAAAATTTGAGTCATCCGAGAGTTGTTAAAAGGGCTGATTCTAACATTGGCTCCAAAGTTAATACCTTTGTTGACGGAATAGGCGACGTTGCCATCCGGATCAATCAGTAAAACGTCGCTAAGATTTAGCTGTTTCAGCGTGTGAGACAAGAAGGGGTGTAAAGTTTGATGGCTTTTAAAGTAGGCCAGGGCCGACATTGCGGATCGCCCCTCAGAAAGGGCCTCTTTTTGAAATTGATCTTGAAGAAAGGCGGCAACGGAAGATATTTGTGTCAGGGTTCGAATGATCTCGGAAGGATCGGGCTGTGTCGTCGCCTGGGCAATTAGCGATTCTCTTGATTTATGGTCGGGGTGAGCATCCAACCATTGTTTTATTTGCTGTCGCTCTTGTGGATATCTTCGCAAAAATCCTTTGAGCTCATTGAGCTCTGAGGTCATCTTCAAAGAGCTATTTAGATATTCAATATCACGCTGCAATTCTTCAGATTTGAAAACTCGAGCTTGCTGAAGTTTTTCGCGAGAAATTTCTTGAAGGGTCGTTGCGCCGATTTTATACCCGATCGTGCCTGTCAGAAGAAGGGTGCCAAGAACAAGAGTCGCGGTAAAAAGGAAAAGGCGGCTTTTATGAGTCATATATAGGCATTACATAGAGACATAGCTGATCTCGATGTTCAAAAAGTGAACTCTCATTTGTTTTACCAGATCTTTTAAGGGGGCGGAGTTGTTGTCCTTGGCGGCCTTTTCCATTTGCGCCGCGAGTTCGCTGAGTTGATTAAACCCATACCCAGCAGAAGCCCCTTTGACCTTATGAGCAAGCTGAGAAATAGCGACAAGGTCATTTTTCTCAACGAGCTGAGTGAGGGTGTCGATGTCTTTCTTTCTATTTTCTATAAACTGGGGAATAAGATCTCTCAGATCCGCATCAATTTCGACTTTCATCTTAGACATTTCCATGAACTCCTTATGCTTGAAGTGCACTGCTGTTTACAAAGCATTTTAGTTTAGATGAGTCTTTATTGCATACATTTAATAACAGCAGTAAAATCGCACAGATATATTCCAGGACAAGGTCGTGTTTTGAAGGAAATCCCCTCTAAAACGAGGGTGCAATCATTACCAAATTGTAGCAGTCCAGGGGTTCTGGTGCAGACTCCCTTGAAAAGCAGAGCCAAATAGGGTTTAATGGTTTCATGCGCCATTTTGCATCTAGAAATCTTATTCTTAGATTTTGTTGCAGCAGAGAATTTCTGCTCGTGGCCGCTTAGTATTTTGCTCCCACTTTTTTAAATTCAATCAAAATTAATACTCAAATCTATCACTACTTCCTAAAGGAGGATGGCATGAACACAGAACCTCGCATTTTTATTACTGATCAAGATTATCACCGCTTAACCGCTTTGGTTTCTCAAGTTGAAGGGCAATGGGCGGAAGTTCTCGAAGAAGAATTGGGACGGGCTCACGTGATCTCTCAAAAAGAGATCCCCAAGGACGTCGTGACGATGAATTCGAGAGTCAAATTTCTGGATGAAGCCACGGGCCAGGAAAGTGAAATGACCTTGGTATATCCACAAGATGCAAAGTTGGAGGCGGGACGTATTTCAATTCTGGCCCCTGTCGGCATTGCTCTTCTAGGTTTGACTGCGGGACAGTCCATCGATTGGAAGATGCCGAACGGAATGATCAAGAAGCTTCAGGTCAAAGAAGTGATCTATCAGCCCGAAGCTGCTGGTCAGTGGGAACTTTAGTTGCGAAGTTCAGTACAGACCAACTTAATTTTCTCGGAATTTTTGTTATAGGTGGCGCGAAACTCTTGGGAACTTTGTGAGTAAGAGAGTTGCGCGTCCACCCGCAAATTGGGCGCGTACCAGAGCTGAATATAGGTGTCATTGTCCAAAAGAGGAATCTGATACACTTTTGCAGAAGTGCTTTCGACAACGATAAAGTTTTGAATGAGATCTACCTTCCCTAAATCCATTCCTTGTTCGGCGCTAAAATATCTTTTCATTCGAATTGAAGAAAATCCGTGAGGGTCGTTTTCAAAGCGACAGCTATAGACGGAACTCTCGTCCGCAAAAACGGAGGAGGCAAGGCCGACACAAAAAAAAGCGATAAGAAGTCTCATTTATTTCTTATCGCGAAATGCCGCGATGGACTTAACGACTTGCTCCTGGTCTATGGACCAGAAACGCTATTTGAGCGCCGTATTAACACCCCTTAAACAAGCAACCTCCACTTTCAGTGGATCAATCAGCAACAACACATTGTGTGGATTGTGACCGAGGTTTACCAACTCGATACATTGATCAATCAGATTATTGATCTTCGTGGCATAGGCGGCTTTACATTCCTCCTCAGTCGGATTGGGGTTTCCGGGAATGACCTCTTTGCAAATTCTCCAGTTGCCGGTGCGCAACTCATCGGCGCGAGCCTTGATGGAATTTTGAAGTGTGCCTTTCTCTTTCTCAAGATTGCACATCTGCTTGGCGTAGGGGCGAAGTTCGGCATCGCTCCAATCTGCGACTTCTCGAAGTTTTGGAATATAAACGGTGTCGATCACCTTCTTGGTGCAAGTTAAAAAAGGCTCGGGGTAGTTTGCCATGCTGGTTTGGGAAATGCCGATCGCTAAAAGAAAGATCCAGATCGAATTCATAGAGTCTTCTCCAGTGAGTAGATGGTTAAAATGATCCGTCAGTAGATATTCAATTTAGGTTTTGATGAAAAGGGGATCAACGCGGACGGGGATTATACATGATCTTTTAAAGTGTATTTTTGCAGGATTGCATTTTGACTCGGATTCAGAGAGGGAAGACTATGGACAAGAGGTGTCTATGAAAGTCATTGGGATGAAGGGTTTTGGCGGTCCTGAGATCTTGCAAGTAGAAGAGCGGGCTCGTGTAGCCCCTGCGGATACGGAGGTCTTGATTGAAGTTCATGCGGCGGGGATCAATCGCCCGGACTGTGCGCAACGCCAAGGAAGTTACCCGCCTCCTCCGGGAGCCTCGGATATTTTAGGACTTGAGGTTGCGGGGAAAGTGGTGGCTTGTGGAGCAAAAGTTTCCCGCTGGAAGGTCGGTGACGCTGTCTGTGCGTTGGTTTCTGGAGGCGGATATGCCGAGTATGTCGTTGCTCCGGCCGGTCAGTGCCTTCCAATTCCTGAGGGTTTTGATATGATTCATGCGGCGGCATTGCCAGAGACCTTTTTTACCGTTTGGGCCAATCTTTTTGAAAGTGGACGTCTGCAAAAAGGGGAGAGTGTCTTGGTGCATGGGGGATCGGGTGGAATTGGAACGACGGCGATTCAGATGGCGCATGCCTTTGGCGCCCATGTGTTTACAACAGTTGGGAAAAGAGATTCGGTAAAGCCTTGCCTCGAGTTGGGAGCAAAGAGAGTCATTCTGTACAAGGATGAGGACTTCGTATCTATCATCAAGACTGAAACGCAAGAGCGCGGAGTGGATGTCATCTTAGATATGGTGGGCGGAGACTATTTCGCTCGTAATATCGAGGCGCTGGGAATGTTGGGTCGTCTTGTGCAAATTGCGACGTTGCATGGGGCTCAAGTACAATTGGATCTGCGTAAAATGATGTCTAAACGTCTGACCTTAACCGGCTCGACTCTTCGCGCGCGACCGGTTGAAGAGAAGACTCGATTGGCGGCGGCTCTAGAAAAGAACATTTGGCCCCTGCTCAATCAAGGTAAATTAAAGCCCATGGTCTTTAAAACGTTCCCACTTGAAAAGGCGCGTGAGGCTCACGAATTGATGGAGTCCAGTGCTCATACCGGAAAGATTGTGCTGGTGGTGAGATAGACCTGGATCAGCGGGATGCCGCAAATAAAAAAGGAGTTTGCCGGTGAAAGCAAACTCCTTTTTCTGTGGGGGGAAGAGATTGTCTTAGTGACAAGCTCCATCAGATTCAAGTTTGATAAGATCGATATTGTCGACGCTAGGATTGCTAATGTCATAACGTTTGATTTCAATCTTTGCGGTTCCAAAGTTTTCGTATTGATCCCAGCCGGCGAATAGAACGTGGGCTTTATAAGTATAATCAATGACTCCTTGATCGATTCTATCTGTTTCGATTTCGACATTTTTAACAAAGACATTGGCAGCAGAGGCGATCGCGGGACGGCAGCGTTCATTCAGAATTTTTTCGATACGTTCACGAACATCATAGTGCATGTCTCCGGCCTTTGAGAAGTCGACAGAGTAACGTTCAACACCGTTTCCAGCCAAAGCGGTTGAGGCAAAAAGACTGACAACTAAAATAAGACTTTTCATTTTTAATCCCTTCGTTTTTAAGATGAGCAGGGTGTATCAAAGCGAGATGGGAATCGGCGAGTCTTCATTTTGTAGAAAATCTACCGATAATAGATTATGGGTTCATTTTCAGCGGAATTGCAGAGAATTCGTAAGAAGTACTTTCCTGACGCCGCCAAGGCCGCTTGGCAACATTGGCATCTAAAAGGACTGCAAATCAACTACGCTTATTACATGCGCCTTGAGCAAGGAAAGGCTTTGCCAACCCCTGAAATTGTCAGCCAAATTGCGGGTTTTGTTGGGCAGACGGATGGGGAATTTCTTATCAAAAGTTACTGCGCCCAGGTCTTTCCAAATTCGGCCTATCTTTTTGGTGGCGTCGCAGAAGAGGCAGATTCCAAAGTCGATCGTCAGGATTCTGTTAAGACCTTGACTCAGCATTTCTTGAATCTGCGGCAGGTGGCCGTGTTGGGTTCTTGCTCCAGAAATTATCACTTGTTTCTATTGTCCACTTTAGCAAGGCGGCCTTTAAAGCTGACGGAGCTATCGCGATATTTTAAAAAATCGGAGTTAGAGGCGGGCCTCGATGAACTGTTGCGCGCCCAGATCCTTCTGAAAGTCGAAGGTGGCTATGAGGCGGCCAATCCCGATGTGCGTTTTCCTCCGGCTGAAAGTGAAAAGTTGAAAGAGACTTATCGACGTCTGGATAATTGGGATTTAGAATTTGGCCAGACGGTGGAGCTAGAGCAGGTCGTGCAGAAGATGATTTTGCGAAGAATCTCGTTCAGATATTATGGTCTTATCAAGAAACAATTAGATCTGATCTTCGAGACCATCCGTTCCGCTGATGAGTTGGATACAAAGTATAACGAGAACGTGATCCAGCTCCAGGTGTTACTTAAAAAAGGACGACTTCCGGGATAGTTATGGAATGGATACCACCCAAAGAGCGATTTAATCATCATGAGCAAACAGGTTCTATTTCTTTAGAGCTTGTGCAAGAAGCCGTGGCCAAGTTTGGGCTGAATCTTGCCGAAAGCACAATACGTCGCCTGTCTGGCGGCTTTATGAATACGAACTATTTGGTGGCGGAGGGGTCTGGTTCTTATGTCTTTCGATTTTACTCTACGGATCGAGTGACCGCAGAGCGAGAAAAGGATGTTCTTTCATTTCTGAAGTCCTCGTCCGTTTTAGTGCCAGACTCGTTTGGCAGCTTTGAGGTTCAGGGACGTGCCTTCGGTGTGATTGAGTTTATTGATGGCATGACATTGGAGGATCGAATCCTCGAAGGTGATATCGACATGTCAGTCTTTGAGCAGATTGGCAGGCAACTCGCGCATATTCACAGCATCAGATTTTCGGAGGCAGGTTTCATTGGGCCTCGCATGAAGTTGGGGCGCGAGTATGTTCACTTTGGAATTTTTATTCGGCAGTTCATTGAGCGAACCCTCCTTAATCTGCGAGATAAAGAAGAACGTTTAGACGCTGAAACCAGTCGGCGGTTTTCAAGCTTAGTGCAAGACAAGTGGGACCTTGTGTTGAGGTCTGAGATCTTTCATGAACTAGTCCACACAGATTTCAATCCCAAAAATATTCTGGTGTCCAAAAAGGAGCCAACCCAAGTGTTGGGCGTCATTGATTGGGAATTCTGTCTGGCAGGCAATGGACTGATGGATCTTGGAAACTTTTTTCGATTTGAGTACGACTACCCTCCGGGGGCTCGGGACGTCTTTGCGCAAGGATATCGCTCGGTCTCCCCGAACTTAGCAAACAATTGGGTGGAAGTTTCAAAACTTCTAGATCTAGGCAGTATGTGTTCGTTTTTGGAGCGTCCCGAAGACTATCAAAAATCTTTCCGCACAGCGCGAGCGGTGGTCCGATCCACTCTGGAGTATTTTGGTTATTGAGAGGGTCTGGGCCTCCAGTTTTGGCTTATATTTTTTCAATTAATGATCTAGAACAGAGTGATACGTAAAGGAGATTGCATGTCTTATTCTTTTAATAAAACACTTAACTGCACATTGTCTGAAGCTATTGAAAAGGTGACTGAGGCCTTAAAGGTTGAGGGTTTTGGGATTTTGACTGATATTGATGTTCAAGCGACCTTGAAAGCGAAGATCAATAAAGATATGCCGGGATATCGAATCCTGGGCGCTTGCAGCCCGCCGTTGGCTTTTCAAGCCATTTCCGCCGAGCCTTTGATCGGAACGATGCTTCCCTGCAATGTCGTCGTTCGTGAGCTGGACGCTCATAAAACGGAAATCGCTATCATTGATCCCGTGGCCTCCATGTTGGCAGTGAAGAATGAATCCCTGGGACAGGTTGCAATAGAAGTGCAAACAAAACTAAAAAGAGTGGCAGAAGCTCTTTAAAGGTCTCATCTCATTTTGAGAAACGATTGATTAAGAAAGTGCATCTAGGGGCTTTCGGGGTTAAAGCCCTCGCCGATAAGTTGTTTATGAAAACATTCTTATTTTCAGTTATTTTTCTATTTAGCGTATTTGGTTTTGCGGGAGAAGACCCCTGTTTTAGTCGCATAGAAAGTCCGGTTCTCAAGATTTACTCTCAGACGTCTTTGGATGTGGATTCAAAAATGGTCGGGCTGATGGGGACATGCAAGGAACTCAAGAAGACGGCAATGTATGAAAAAAAAGGTGTGGTACGCAGTCTCGCGGAAGGTTTTGTTCAGGCTGTCGGAGTGGGCGGCATGTTCGGCCTCGGAGCCAGCGCTTTTTCGAAAATGAATAACAACGAACACCAAAAGCAATATATGTCGGAGCTTGAAAAGATTAAGACTATCCCGGACAGAATGGAGCGAATCAAGCGGGTGTACGAACTCGTCAGCACCTATCAAGGCCAATATGACTATGACTCCTTGGGGAAAAAAACAGATTTTGTCGAGGGTAAGATGGTCGGGGCTTTGCGGCCTGAAAATCTTGTCGATGCCGCTAAGAAAAATGGAACTGCGGGGGTTTGTCGTCACTTTGCGGCTCTTCTGTATTGGAGTCTTTTGCAAGTCGGACGGTCTTCTGAATCTAAAGATTCTGCTTTAGGTGAGAATGACTTTTCGGTGTCCTATATGACTGGAGACGTGCCCTTGGCGGGAGGCAATTCGGGAGGGCATGCGTGGGTTCGCGTGAATCTTCCCGTGAAAAACGAAAAAGGAGTTCGTGACTTTCGACATTTTGATTTAGATACAACATGGTATCCACAAGACTTTACGGTTTTGATGCCGCGAAGATCGGGCCTTAGTGAAAACGCGAGATCCAAAGCAGTAAGTGATTGCCAGGAAGTTAAATCATGTCTTATGAAACGAAGTATTCAGCAGGATCAGTCATTTCGTTCCAAACAGCGAACGACGGAAGCGGACGGAGTTCGCTAGGTCTCAGCTTTCACTTGCGAGATGATGAGATATAGGGTGGGATAAAGAAAAGGAGATCTCATAATGAAAGCCAAACTGCCTTTGATTGCTCGCCTCTTGTTAGGACTTGTCTTTTTTGCCTCGGGTTTGATGGGATTACTAAATCTGGTTCCGCCACCTCCTGATTTGCCAGAGCGTCTTGTGACTTTTAATACAGGCCTTGCGGCGTCGGGGTATTTTTTCACTTTACTCAAAGGGACGGAGACTGTTTGCGGTCTTTTGCTTTTGAGCGGCTTTTTTGTTCCATTGGCTTTGGTGGTTTTAGCACCCATTGTATTGAACATCTTCCTTGTTCACGCCTTTATGGCGCCCAGTGGGTTGCCTCTGGCTATTGTACTGGGTTTGCTTTTGTCGTACCTTTCGTTTTTTGCGCCACCGTACTCTTCAACGGTAAAGTCGCTTTTTCGCCGTAAATAAAAAAGGGGCTGAATGATCTGTACCCCTAAAAAGGTACTGATTAATAAAAGGGA
>NZ_JBLJBT010000006.1:0-32665 GCF_047637665.1 Bdellovibrio sp.
GTCTAGTTTTACTGATCCTTGAGATTCTCAAGAAGATCAAAGATATAGTTCATTAAGCCCTTAAAAATCGCCACGGACGGAGATCAACCATGGAGGGGGGATTTCAGGGATCAGCAGATGGGTTGCTCCGCTTTTTTGGTGGATCAGCTTTAATTCTTAATCACATCCCAGCGAATATCGCCAATAGAACTTTTTAGTTTTACTTTGTGGCTGCCGGTATCAACCAGGATCTGCACTTGCTGATTGGGAAGAGCCTCGATTTGAGTTAAGCGCAGAATCTTGGGATTGCGATGATAAGCGGCTTCAATGGCCTGAGCGATATTATCCCAACGAATGAAGGGCTCAAAACTCTTTCCCTGGTTCGTGCTTTTGTAGGAACCGACAAACCAAGTTCCATTCGGATGAATGCTGACAGGAAGATTTTGTTTTTCAAACAGAGGAATTTCGGTCCAAGTCAGGCCGTCTTCGGTGCGAAAGACGCCTTCGCTAGAGACGATACCGCGAATAGAATTTTTATTTTCAAAGGCAATCGAGTAGATTTCTCTTTTCATCAGAGCGTCTGTGGAGATGGTATTTTCTGCGACGGGTTCGTTTTCAAAAAGAAGATTTTTCTTTTTCCACCACACTTCACCATGGCCGTCGATCTTGCTGACACCCCAGGTGTTTGCTTCAAGCTTTAAAATCTCAACACGAGCACGAAGTGGGGGAGCAAAGGAAGAGTCAGATTTGACAACAATCCCCCGATGAGTGTTGGCCACGTAACCTAAGACTTCATTCAGAGGAACCGTTTCGCCTTTTTGAGAGATCAGTACATTGTTGTTTCGATACAGCACTGTCATCCAGTTCTTTTTGGGATGATAAGCCAGATTGGCAAAGTCCGCTCTGGAAACAAAGTGCGTGATGTCAGCGTATCCCACTCGTCCCTGATATTGGATTTTTATAAAGCTCTTCGTGATCTCTAAAGGAGTGACTCGCGTCAGGCGCGGGAGGGTTGTTAAAGCGGGGGCGCTAAGGTGGGGTTCTTTGCGAAGATTCGTATCCACGATATTGCAGTAAACTCCAAGATCATCGTGAAGGGCTTGCAGCTGATGAAGAGGGATCCACCCTTGTGTCGTACTGGATTTTTCTTTCACTCGGGCCCAGAAGTCCTCTACCGCCAAAATTTCGAGTTGAGTCTTTGCGGTCAAAGTTTTTACGGGGCTTGAGTCGCTGCGGTTGAGACTGAGAAGGGGTGTCGTGGTCTTATTTTCCACGTATCGAGCGACTTGGATGTCGCGCAAGATTTCATGGCCTTGCAGAAGATACTCTTTTTTATCCCACGAGGTGCGGTAGGCAATTTCATTTTCAGTTCGCAGAAGGCGTTCTTCCAAAGTGTTTCGACTCGCCTGGCCAGAAGGAAAAAGACTGGTTTTACTACGAAAGAAGGATGCCGCTGACCCCGCGTCGGTGGCTAAAGCAGCCCAAGAATTAGGCATGACAAAAAGAACGGGTATTACGAGTGAAAAAATGGACCGCATCTGTCCATTTTGGGCCTTAGGCCCGGTGCTCTCAAGGCCAGAACTTTTGACCTCTAGGCTAAAGTAAAGTACTGGTAACAGGTCGACTTTTTAACAGTATTATAACGCGGAGTGGTGGATATGAATATCAAATCGATTGGTGTTGTGGGCGCAGGGCAAATGGGGAACGGCATTGCACAGGTGGCGGCAAGCTTTGGCTTTAACGTGATCATGTTGGATGTCAGCGGTGCCGCTCTTGAAAAAGGCATTGCGACGATTTCTGGAAGTTGTGATCGCATCATTAAAAAAGGCGCGATGACGGAAGCGGACAAAGCAGCTTTGTTGGGACGAATCAAAACGGCGCAAGAAACAGCCGCGTTGAAAGACTGCGATATCGTGATTGAAGCAGCGACAGAAAATATTGATTTGAAGTTGAAGATCTTTAAAGACCTTGATGCAGCGGTGAAACCAGAAGCCTTGTTGGTGTCTAATACCTCTTCCATCTCTATCACAAAAATTGCGGGAGTGACGAAACGTCCTGCGCAAGTGGCGGGAATGCACTTTATGAATCCCGTGCCTTTGATGAAGTTGGTCGAAGGTATCCGCGGTCTACAAACTTCTGACGAAACTTTCGCGACAGTGAAGGCATTGGCAGAAAAAATGGACAAAGTTTTTGTGGAGTCCGTGAAGGATATGCCGGGTTTTATCGTCAATCGTATTCTTATGCCGATGATCAACGAGGCGGTTTATACGCTTCATGAGGGAATCGCGTCTGTAGAGTCTATCGACAATGCTATGAAATTGGGAACCAATCAGCCGATGGGACCTTTGACGTTGGCGGATTTTATCGGTTTGGACACTTGTCTTGCGATCATGAATGTCCTTCATGATGGCTTGGGTGACTCTAAATATCGCCCTTGTCCTCTTCTTGTGAAATATGTTGAAGCGGGTTGGTTGGGACGTAAATCAGGTCGTGGTTTTTATAACTACGCGGCGAAATAAGGATGAGTTTTATGGCTAGTTTTACTTACAAAACAATTGTGTTGGAACAAAAGCCCCAAGGCGTATGGGTGTTGACGGTCAGTCGCCCCGAAGCCTTGAATGCCTTGAACTCTACAGTGCTTAACGAAATGGGCGAGGCTCTTCGTCAAATTGGCGAAATGTCTTATGAAGACGCTCGCGCCTTGATCATTACGGGAGCTGGCGAAAAAGCCTTTGTTGCAGGGGCGGATATTAAAGAAATTCACGAACTTGATGAGGAAAAAGCAAAGTCGTTTGCTCAGCGGGGACAAAGTATTTTTCATGAACTCACTCTTTTGAAAATCCCCGTGATTGCGGCCGTGAATGGGTTTGCTTTAGGCGGAGGCTGTGAGTTGGCGTTGGGTTGCGATTTTATTTACGCCTCTGAAAATGCCAAATTTGGTTTGCCTGAGGTCAGTCTGGGCTTGATTCCAGGTTTTGGTGGAACAGTCAGAATGGCTCGCGCCATCGGACAACGTCGTGCTCGCGAACTGACTTACACGGGAAATATGGTGACAGCTCAAGAAGCGCACACCATGGGACTTGTGAATAAAGTATTCCCTCAGGCCGAGTTGATGGCGGGCGTGATGAAAACGGTTGAAAGTATTCTCAGCAAAGCTCCTATTGCAGTGGGCTCAGCAAAACTATCGATCAACCAAGCTTGGGATATGGATGTCGAAGAAGCGCAAAGAAACGAAGCAAAGATTTTTGCAGAACTTTTTACTTCTGAAGATGTGAAAGAGGGCACACAAGCCTTCATTGAAAAACGTAAAGCACAATTTAAAGGGCAATAGTCCAAAGCATTATGGCATATACACTTAAAAATCCAGTTCGTATCGTAACCGCCGCAGCTCTTTTTGATGGGCATGATGCAAGTATCAATATCATGCGCCGAATCCTTCAGGATCTGGGGGCGGAGGTTATTCATCTTGGACACAATCGTTCAGTGAGTGATGTTGTGAAGGCGGTCCTTCAAGAGGGTGCGCAAGGCGTTTGCATCAGTTCCTATCAGGGCGGCCATATGGAGTACTTCAAATACATGAAGGATCTTCTGGATGAAGCCGGGGCTGGGTACGTGCGGATTTTTGGTGGTGGCGGGGGCGTGATCGTCCACGAAGAAAAGCAAGAGCTTGAGGCTTATGGTATTGCTCAGATCTTCCATCCAGAAGACGGGCGCAAGATGGGTCTTGAGGGAATGATCGAAATGGTCGTTCGCGGTTGTGATTTTGATATTCTTGAAAAACAAAAAGAGTTTAAAACCAAGAAAAACATATTCCCTGGTGACACGATTCCTTCTGTTGAGTTGGGTGTCGCTTTGACCGCCATTGAAAATGGCAATAAAGATGTTTCGTTGTCCCATTTTGGACTGGAGTCTTTCAAAGCGAAATCCAAAGAGCCCCTGGTTCTAGGAATCACCGGAACGGGCGGCGCGGGGAAGTCTTCTTTGATTGATGAGTTGGCGCAACGATTCCTCAATGCATATCCGACAAAAAAGATTGCCGTGGTCTGCGTGGATCCTTCCAAGCGTAAAACAGGCGGTTCTCTTTTAGGGGATCGTATTCGTATGAACTCTTTGTCGCGCAATCGCATCTATATGCGTTCCGTCGCTTCGCGCGGATCGGGACGGGAAATTGCCTCGTCTTTGCCAGAAATTTTAAAATTCATTCGTCAGTTGGACTTTGATTTTGTGATCGCGGAAACTTCGGGGATTGGTCAAGGAAATATGGCCATTACCGAGGTCAGTGATCTTTCGATGTACGTGATGACATCGGATTTTGGAGCACAATCGCAGTTGGAAAAAATCGACATGATCGATTTTGCCGACCTTATCGCCGTGAATAAGGCCGATCGTCGGGGGGCTTTGGATGCTCTTCGTGATGTGACGAAACAATACAAACGATCGCGTAAGATCTTCGATGAAAAAGTGGAAGTGCCAGTTTTCCTCACGCAAGCCTCGCAGTTTAATGATGGGGGCGTAAATAAGCTGTTCTTTAAACTGGCCGACCTTTTAGAGTCTCGCCAAAGCGGCGCTTGGACTGTTGAAGCAAAGTACAAGGCCAACATCCTTTCCGCGGAAGAACATGCGATCATCCCGGCAGATCGTCAGAACTATTTGGCTGAAATCGTCAGCACCATTCATAAATATAAAAAACGCACGGAAGACTTGGCAGAAAAAGCCTCGCAGTTGGGGGGCTTAAAAAAGGTCGCTCCTTTGTTGGGGACCAATCCTGAAACTGTTAAAAAGGTTGAGACGGAGCTCAGCTCTGAGTTCACGCAAGAGGAACTTGAGCAGCTTAAGAATTTTGAGCAATTAATTGATCTTTATTCCAAAGACGAATTGGTTTTCAAAGTTCGTGATAAAGAGATTTGCCAACCCTTGGTTCGTGAGTCCTTGTCAGGAACGAAGATTCGTCGCGTGGTCGTGCCTAAGTTTAAGGACTGGGGTGATCGCTTTAAATATTTGAAACTGGAAAATGTCCCTGGAGAGTTTCCCTACACGGCAGGCGTTTTTCAATTAAAGCGCGCCGACGAAGATCCTAAGCGGATGTTTGCCGGGGAAGGAACTCCAGAAAGAACCAACCGTCGTTTCCATTATCTGACTAAAGGGGAAACGGCTCACCGTTTATCCACGGCTTTTGATTCGGTGACTTTATACGGACAAGATCCCGATCAGCGTCCCGATATTTTCGGAAAAGTTGGCGAGTCGGGCGTTAGTATCTGTACACTCAATGATATGAAGAAGCTCTATGCGGGCTTTGATTTGGTGAATCCAAATACATCCGTCAGTATGACGATCAATGGGCCAGCGCCGATGATCCTGGCATTCTATTTCAATACCGCGATTGATTTGCAGGTTGAAAAGAAAGAAAGCCAGTTGGGCCGCAAACTCACCCCCGAAGAGTGGACAGATGTCGCTCATTGGACTCTTCAGCAGGTGCGCGGCACGGTCCAGGCGGATATCTTAAAAGAAGATCAGGGGCAGAATACGTGTATTTTCTCTATCAACTTTGCATTGAAGATGATGGGCGATATTCAAGAGTATTTTGTTAGAAATAAAATCAGAAACTTCTATTCTGTCAGTATTTCTGGATATCATATTGCGGAGGCGGGTGCGAACCCGATTTCGCAATTGGCGTTCACGTTGTCGAACGGTTTCACATTTGTGGAATACTACCTGGCGCGTGGTTTGAAGATTGACGACTTTGCACCCAACCTGTCGTTCTTCTTTAGTAATGGTTTGGATCCAGAGTATTCTGTTTTGGGAAGAGTGGCTCGCCGTATTTGGGCGGTGGCAATGCGAGACCTTTATAAAGGGAACGATCGCTCTCAGAAGTTAAAGTACCATATCCAAACTTCGGGTCGTTCTTTGCATGCCCAAGAAATTGATTTTAATGATATTCGCACCACCTTGCAGGCGTTGATTGCGCTTTATGATAATTGCAATAGTTTGCATACCAATGCTTATGATGAAGCGATCACGACTCCAACCGAGGAATCTGTGCGCCGTGCAATGGCAATCCAGTTGATTATCAACCGCGAGTTTGGGATGACCAAGAATGAAAATCCCACTCAAGGGGCTTACTTCATTGAAGAGCTGACGGATCTCGTGGAAGAAGCTGTTTTGGCAGAGTTTAAAAAGATCAACGAGCGGGGCGGGGTTTTGGGTGCAATGGAGACTCAATACCAGCGTTCGAAGATCCAAGAAGAGTCTTTGTATTATGAACGACTGAAACACGACGGGACTTTGCCGATCATTGGTGTGAATACCTTTATTGATCCCAAGACGATGGCAGCGGATTACGTCCCACCGAAGATTGAGCTGGCACGAGCTTCCTACGAGGAAAAGAATGCACAGCTTGATAATGTTCATCAGTTCCAGAATGTTCATAAGACTGAAGGAGAGCGGGAACTTCAAAAATTGAAAGAGACCGTGTTGAATGGCGGCAATATCTTTGCGGCGCTCATGACTGCGGCTAGATATTGCAGTTTGTATCAAATGACTCAAGCCCTCTATGAAGTGGGCGGACAGTACCGAAGAAATCTTTAAATACCTAAAGGCCGATCGATGAGATCGGCCTTTGTTTTTCGTCGTTCAAGGAATGGTGTGACCCGAGTGCAGATGTGCGCCCAGGGGTGACAATTGCGAGCTCTGCGAGAAACCTTAAACACTCTGGGCGTGTGGGCAAATCAGTTGGAAGACCTCAGGGGGGTGCCACGTGGGGACTATTTGCAGTAGAGCGGGGTCAGGTCTCAAAATGAGAACTCCCCTTTGGCATAAGCTTTGATCTATTTATGACTATTGGAGATCGATTTCTTAGTGATATTAAGGTGTTCAGTTGATGAAAACAGTGATGGCGACGACATTATTTTTATTTTTTGCGATGACGGCCTCTTTGGCGTCAGCGCAGCTTGTTCGTTGTGAGAGTGTTTTTGTCGACTCGTCATTTGGAAACAGCTTCTCTGTGACGGATAAGATCTTTAACGCCTTCTACGGAATAAAAAAACCAAAAATAGTTAAAGAGCTCGATGTTCGGGAGTATGAAAGCTATTTGAAGCTTCTTCGGGAGAACCGCCAAGATGTGCCGGCTTCGAAGACAGAGCACTATGTGGCTCTTTTGGATCATCACTATGAACTCTTTCAGTTTCAATTTCATCAGTTGCCCGTTCTGACGCAGAAGAAGATTTTAAAAGAGCTCAAGACTTATGCCAATGCCAAGACTCATGATTCCAAGGATATCGTGGAGCTTGTCAATACACTGACAAATGGGACGATGGAAAAGCCGTTGACTCTTTTAAGGGTGATTGAACTGGCGCGAAATAGTGATCGCTATGAGGTTCTGCTGAAGCAGTACTCTCAGCAGTTTATTTTCATGAATCTGGTCAATGACCTTTTTGTGAATCATGGACAAAAACCGAGGGTGAATGAAGCCCAATTTACTCAGTTAAGAAAGTGGTATCGCAAGAACGCGGAATACGTCCATGTCAGCCTGATGTCCTCTTTGCAGCTGACTTTAAATGTGCTGGACCCCAGCGGAATCTATATGACCGAGATTAATTTGACAAAAATCCATAAGTTCCGTGATCACGTTGAGAAGGGACTTAGGGAAGGACTGACCTATGAACAGATGCTTTCCGGGGATCGGTACATTAAAGATATGTTGCGATCTGATGTGGAGTATCGTGTCGTTCAATCGACAGTAAATACAGCTTTCTGGATCTCTCTTTTTTATATTCTTTTTTCTGACGATTAATCCGTTTCTTTCTGTCTATTTTTTGTAAATCGGCCTCTAATGTGTTTCTATTCTAATTTAAAGTGTCGAAGTTTTTTTCATTAATCTTGAAATGATCGTCCCAGCCAGAGAGCAATTTTTTGTTTCGAACGTTTAGGCGTATGCTTTGGGTAAGTAATCTGCCAGGAGGGTAGGATGCAAAAATTTACGAAAAGATTTGTTTTGTTCGTGAGTGTCGGAATTATCAGTGCTTGCAGCAGTCCGGTTTCAACTAGCAGTATGAGTAGTTTGGATCAGGCCTCAAGCTCGCAAAGTTATAGTCCTACTACACAGTCTAAAGTCAGCTTCGCGCTGACAGATGCCCCCAATAAAGAGTTGAAATCCGTCGTTGTGGATATTGATCATATGGAAGTGCTTGTTGCCGGAGTGGGGAAAGCGGGGCGACTAATTTTAGCTAAAGGCCTTGGCGCAGTGGATCTTTTGCAACTGCAAAACGGGGTGACGCTTCCGCTGCAAGACATTGTCGCTCCGGCGGGTCTGCAGATTCAGCAAATCCGTCTAATTTTGAAAGAAGAAGGGCACTTTGCTGTGAAAACGAACGACAGCGTTTGTGAGTTGAAAACGCCCAGTGCTCAAAAAACAGGCGTGAAGATCATTCTTACCAATAAGATTCAGTTCGAAGCTGGGCACCAATATAATATCGTCGTTGATTTCGATGCTTTGAAGTCGGTTGTAGTGCAAGGAAACGGTGGATGTTTGTTAAAACCGGTACTTAAGTTGAAATCGGCAATGAAGATTCCTGTTCCTGATGATTCAGAAGATTCAGATTCTGATAGTGATGATTCTTCTTCGGGTGGCGGTGACGTGATCGAAGGTGAGGAGTTGGTGACGACTCCGGATGAAAATAATCCAACTGATGATGGATGGGACTATGTTCCAGTCATTGATGGACAGCAGCCTATCGTAACAGAGGATCAATTGATTCAACTTCTTTAAATGAAGTTATAGCTAAGGCCGGAGTCTTCTCCGGCCTTTTTGTCTTTTTAAAACGTCTTGCTCACGATAAATTGAACCTTTTGTGTGCCTAGGTACTGAGGGCTTTCTCTGCGAACGACCAAATCCATATATAGTTTTTGATCCGAGGAAGGATTCAGACCAAGACTCTTAAAAGCGATTCCCAAAAGACCATCGGCGCGTTGAATTTCCTCTCTTGAGAAAGTCTTTTCGTTGAGCCACTCAATCTTGCCGTTGGAAAGCTTTTTCCAAACGACCAATTTATAAGTTGTCTTCACCTCTTCAACTGCCGGGGTAAGGTCTTGAATGGTGACCACTCTGTCCACGCCAGTCCCCTCGATGTTCACTAAACGAACTTGGTTCTCGCTGCGAAGATTTTGAATTTCGTCTGTATCCAGTTCTTTCTTTTCATAAGACACGGTCTGTTCAAAACTCAGCGTGCCTTGTGAGACGTTCATACCCTGTCTTTCGACTCGCAACCGAAGGGTGTATTTCCCGTCTCGAACAAGTCCCGGCGTTTCGATATCGAAGATTTTCGCTTCGGTGCCCTCAAAGCTTTGTTCGAAAAGAACATTTTGTCCTTGAGCATCGCGAACTTCCAAAGTGTATAGGGACGTCAGTCTTTTTGAGGAAATGGTCTCTTTGAAGGTGATTCGTCCTTGGTTTTTGGTAAAGCTGAGTTTTAATCCCTGAATAGTTGTCGGACCTGCGTTAACGGTGGTCCATTTCGGAACGACCTTGAGAACAAGGACTTTATCACGACCCTCTTGGCGAGTTTGCTCAATCTCATAACTAAAGATGTCGGACTGAACCTGAGCCGTCACTTGAGGGGTGGTTTCGTCGCCCTTAAGTACCACGAGAATACGTTCTTGCTCGTTGGCGATGAGAGAAGCGTCAGTCGGGAAGATGACAGTTACGGGTTGAGTGAACTGATGGTCGAAGACGTCACGGTATTTTGCAACGCAACAACGTGTTTCTTCACGGTACTTCGTGACAGTGCGGGTTCTTTCTTCTTGTCGGTATTTCGTCACTGTACGTGTGCGAAGTTCTTTGCGGTAGCGAACCTCATCGCGATATCGCGTTACGGGGCGGGTCTTACGAACCGTCTGCCATCCGCATTCTCTCTCAGTATAGGGAACTTGTTGGCAACGAGGAATGTTGCGGCACTCACGAGGGCCGTCATCACGACAGACTGTGCGTGTTTTGCAGATGCGTTCGCCTCGGCTGTTTGTGCCACACTCCGTGACGTCTTCGCAGCGACGTCCCCCGGGAGTACAAACTCGTTCGTCGTGACATTCCTGACGGTAGCGAGTGACATTGCTGCAAATGTATTCATTGTCGTAGTATGGTTCATAGTCTGTGTAAGGAACTCGTTCGGTGTAGGGGACATCCTCATAATAGGTTTCTTCGACTTGATAAGGGACGCTCTCGTAGTAAGTTTCTTGAGCTTCGTAAGGAACTTGAACCGTGTATTCCGCTTGGTAAGGTTCTTGTCGATAGACGTTTTGCGATAGTTCTGTGCGAACGCTGTTTCCGGTTTGTGCAGAACGTGTAAGTGTCTCTTGAGTTCTTTCTTGCGGGGCAGCGAAGGAGCTTGCTCCCAACAAGAGAGTCAAAATGACTCCGAAAAGTGGTTTTGCGAACATGTATTCCTCCTGATTATGAATCGAAGGAATATTTTGCAAGGCTCGCGCCAAAAAATGTCGGTGAGAAAAGGACACCAGTTTCAGATGTCTGAAACTGGTGCTGAGGTGTGTTGAACTAGTTCATAGGGAGACGAGGCATTTTTTGCTCAGGGAATTTGCCAGTCAAGCTGTGCAAAAAGGCCGCAATCTTTTTAACTTCGTCTTTGCTAAGATCTTTGTTGAGCTGAGTCTTAGCCATGACTTTTACAGCCTCATCCAAAGTTTTAACAGCACCATTGTGGAAGTACGGAGCCGTCAATGCAATATTGCGAAGAGTTGGTACTCTCCACATGTTTTTCTCGGCCTCATTTTTAGTTTGATCATAGCGGCCAAGATCTTTTGAGAACTCATACTTTTTGTCGAACTCTGTTCCGGGGAAGGTCGGGAACTTCATGTAAAAACCTGTTCCCACGGGAAGAGCGGGACCCGCAAAAATAGGACCGGTATGGCAAGATGTGCAACCGACAGTCTTGAAAAGCTCAAAACCTTTGATTTGTTCTTCGCTCATCGCTTTTTTGTCGCCTTTTAAATAAAGATCAAACGGAGCATCTGGAGTCACTAAAGTTCTTTCGTAAGAGGCGATGGCCTTAGCAATGTTATCGATAGTTACAGGATTGCTTCCGCCGAAAACTTTTTTGAATTGAACTTCGTAGCCTTTTAAACTTTTGATGCGCTCAACAGCGACCTTGTGGGAAGGCATACCCATTTCAACCGGGTTCGTGATAGGTCCTTTCGCTTGTTCTTCAAGCGTGGGGGCGCGTCCGTCCCAGAACTGCACAGAATAAAAAGCAGAGTTCCATACGGTGGGAGCAGAACGTCCGCCCGTTTTTCCTTCAATGCCTACAGAAACATTGCGATTGTCTTCTCCACCGGCCATAACGTTATGGCAACTGTTGCAGGAAATGGTTCCGCTGCTGGAAAGGCGGGGATCAAAGTACAACTGCTTTCCCAATTCTATTTTTTCTTCTGTTAGCGGATTGTCTTTGGGGACGGGAACTTGAGTTGGCAAGATCTCCGTTGCAAAGACGGTCTGTGAAAGACCTAAAAGAATGGCACCCAATACGATTTTCTTCATAAGACTCCCTCGGCTTCAGTGAAACCCCTGTTGTGTAAACAACGATTATTTTTAAACAGAAGGGCCGTGAGGAGTAGTCCTAATCTTAAATGGTGCAATGCCAAAATGAAATCCATCCCAGACCGAGGTCACTGACGGGACCTCGGGTTAGAGATTTTACTTTAAATTTTCGATGATTTTCTCTGCGATGCGGATTCCGTCGCAGGCTGCTGAGGTGATTCCTCCGGCATAGCCGGCGCCTTCGCCTGCGGGATAAAGACCCGCGTGAGAAATGCTCTCAAGCGAATCGTTATCGCGAGTGATACGCACGGGACAACTGGTGCGTGATTCCACACCATAGACTTGAGCATCTTCGGTGATAAAGCCCTTCATGTTGCGTTGAAAGTTGTCGAAGCCTTCACGCAAGCGATCGCGCATGGAGGGAGGCAGTAATTCGTCCAGGCGAACTGAGATGGCGCCTGAGGGTGATGATCCCGCACGCAAGGCTCGGGGGCCTGTTTTAGAGTTGGGTCCCTGAAGAAAGTCTAAAAGATTTTGCGCGGGAAGTTCACGACTGCCGCCCGCTGCTAAAACAGATTTGTAGGCTTTGGTCTCTAACTCACGACGCATCTTCATTCCACCGAAGACGTCTTTTCCAAAGTGTTTATCGTGATCAATGCTGACGACGATGGCGGCGTTGGCAAAAGGGGAATTTCGTTTGTAGTTACTCATCCCGTTGCAAACGATCCCATCCGCTTCAGTGCCCGCAGAAAGAACATATCCACCAGGACACATACAGAAAGAATAAACTCCGATGCCGGACTTGTTGTTATGGTGGGCCAGTTTGTAGTTTGCAGCGCCTAATTTGGGATGTTCGGAGAACTGTCGATACTGAATCTTATTGATCGAAGATTGAGAGTGCTCCACACGAAGCCCCATGGCGAAAGATTTTCCGTCAAGATGAACCCCGACCTCGCGAAGATGATTGATCATATCCTCGGCCGAGTGGCCAGTGGCCAGGACAACATGGGGCGATTTAAACTCTTTGCCATGCTCCGTGCGGACTCCGACGGTTTGTTTTCCCTCAAAAAGAATCTCAGTCACTTGAGTGTTAAAATGAATCTCACAGCCGTTTTGTTTTAAAAATTCACGAAGCTGAGGAATGACTCGACGAATGCGATCTGATCCTACGTGGGGATTTGAGAGCCATTGAATTTCTTCAGGCGCTCCGAATTTCACCAGGCGGTTCATCACATAGGGAATGTGTTCGGATTTGATGCGCGTGATCAGCTTTCCGTCAGAATAAAGTCCCGCGCCGCCTTCGCCGAAGCACACGTTATTGCGTGGATCCAGCTTTCCATAACGCCAGTATTGATTGATACCTTTGATGCGTTCGCCACTTTCAGAGCCACGTTCAAAAAGAACACAGGGGACGCCACGCTCAACAAAGCGAAGGGCTGCAAAAAGACCCGCGGGACCTGTGCCAATGATAAGGGGTTTTTCTTTAGGCGTTTGGATTTTTTCTAAGTTAAATTGGGGGATCTCAAGTGTTTCACCTTGTTCTCCGACTTCGACCGTGTAAACGAAATGGGGCGAGTGGGCGCGACGGGCATCAACGCTTTGACGAAGGATTCGATAGGGCCCATGTTCGGGCATCATCCACTGCAACTTTTCTTCTAAGTCTTGATCAATAGGAACTTCGAGATTCTGAACGATCTTTGCCATTATGTCTTACCTCAGGGCATTTGTTATACGCCAATAGCGTCACAATACCTGATTCTAAGCTGCGTGACAAAGTCCGGGAGGGTCGGTATAAAGATTTCTATGTCAGCAATTACTAGAATTCTTCCAAAAAGACGTTTGAGTCGCCTCGTGGGGCATATTGTTCACTGGCGGGGGCCGTCCTGGTGGGCCAAAGCCTCTATTCGCGCTTTTGCCTGGTTTTATAACATCAATTTGGAAGAGGCTGAAAAGCCTTATTCAGAGTACCCATCGATTGGCGAGTTCTTTGTCCGTCGTTTAAAGGTGGGACGTCGTCCTGTCGGAGATTCTTGGGCGGTTCATCCCGCAGACAGTCGTATCACGCAGGCGTATCCTATTGACGATGGGACTTTGATTCAAGCCAAGGGCCTTAATTACCGCCTGGATGAGTTCACTCAAGATCCTGATTGTACCAAAAAGTGGGCGGGGGGATTTTTCCTGACCTATTATCTTTGCCCGACAGATTATCACCGTGTGCACTCTCCTGTGGACGGGGAGATCACCAACGTGCGCTATATGCCAGGGCAACTTTGGCCCGTGAACGAGTGGAGTACTCACAACGTACCGAACTTGTTTTCCGTGAACGAGCGAGTTCTTGTTGAGATTGAAACGGATTTAGGCCCGGTGGGCGTCGTGTTTGTCGGGGCGACCAATGTGGGACATATCTGTCTGAGTTTTGATGAGACGATCCAAGGCAATCAAAAAGGGCCCCATATTTTTAAACATAAAGAGTATGAGCCGACAATCCAGACCCATAAAGGGGCTGAGCTTGGGATGTTCCGCATGGGATCCACAGTGGTGATGCTATATCCCCCGAGTTTCCGTCAGAAGTTTGCTGAGAATTTAGATTTGGGACCTGTGGTTCGTGTGAATAGCTCGCTTGTAAAATAGAATCATATTCAGTGAAGAGAGTGTAATGAGAGATTGGTAACTGGCCCCTTAGAGTTTCTTTTGGAACTTTACGGGGATGAAGCGGCCAATCCCAAATCTCTTCTTATTCGTCCTCTTGGGTTTTCTTACTCAGAGCCCTGTCGTCAAAGGCGAGACGTTGCATAATCTTTTAAAGACAGAGGAAAGAGAGCTGTGGGGTTCGCTTTTTGAAGGACGCCTTGTTTCTTTTGAGATTTTTGAAAACTCTATTCCCTCGAAAGAGGGGGCGGTGGTTTTAGTTCACGGCATGTCGGGGTCGATACATAATTTTTCTTCACTTTTGTTTTCGACTTCGGAACTTACTCAATACTCATTATTTTATTTTGCCTATGATGATATGCATAGGAGCTTGCGTCTATCGGCGCAAGATCTCGCTGAGGAGCTGCGAAAGTTAAACGACTCTCAAATAACTCTTATTGCTCATAGTATGGGAGGGGTTGTGGCTCGGGCGGCATTAGATATTCTTGCAAAGGATACGAGTTCCTCTGTTCTTCCGCGTATCCATTTGATCGCGGTGTATACCCCCTGGCACGGAGGGTATGAAAAGTCTTGCCGGAAAAAAGGATCCTCGTGGGATCGTGTGGTTGAGTTCTTTTTACCGGCGGCCGTTGTGGATATGAGAGCCTGCTCTCAGTTTCTTAATGAAACGCAAGGCAGCCAATGGCCAGAACAATTTTCGATGACATTGTTTTTTGCGGAGAAGGGGGCGCAAGCTTGGGACTACAGTGAAGAACCACTAAAAGAGCTTCCACAAAAGATTCTTGAGTACATAGAAAAGGGGGAACCCGTTAGGGGGTCTTTGACGGAGCTTCATTTTTGGCAGGCGTTGAGACGGTCTTCGCGGTACCCGCAATTTGAGATGCACTTGCGTGGACTTCTCAGTGTCTCAGAACTCTCCTTGGCAAAGGTTCGTGAAGATCTTAAGTTTTATTTTCCTCGATTGCCGGGAAATCATACGACAGTCTTGGAGCCGCATTTACGGCGTCCGAGGGATTTCCCTCGAGTTCTTCAGCAGCTGTTGTATTGACCCCGAAGTCGACTGATTTGAATCATTTTGAGATGTGGCGGCTTCTTCTAATTCGAAATCCACCCACACTATGTCGTGATTTTCTCACAAATAAATAAAGTGCGTCCTGTTAAGTACCGATAAATATAGGCATGGTGGAACGTACAAGTGCTATATTCATTCTCGTTTTGAGTTCATTTCTCTTTACAGGGTGTGGAAACTTTTCGCTCGATCTTAACAGTTTACAAACAAAAAATGCTTTAAAGGTCGGGGACGGGGCACAAAATGAACTTATTATTGGAGACACCCAGCAACTAAACCCTGTCGGAGGTTCTGGGGGTTATGTCTTTACCATTGTTTCTGGTGGCGGAACCATTGATCCAGAGACAGGTGTCTTTACGGCTCCGACGACACCGGGTGTGACTCAGATTGAAATCAAAGATAGTTCTGGGAATTCGATTGTCTTTGAAGTGGTAGTGCAGCCTTCTTTATCTTTCGCTCTGAATGCGCCAACAATTGCCGAAAACAATGTTTTTGATTTTGAGGCCTCTGGTGGCGTTGCTCCTCTTACTTATTCACTTGTTGCCGGTGGCGGAACGATTGATTCGTCGACGGGGCTTTATACTCCGAACGGTTATGTCGGATCCGCGATTGTTAAAGTGACAGATGCGGTTGGGCATATTCTGATCAATACCATCACTATTAATCCGGCATTAAAGATTTCTCCGACAGCAAAAACCCTTTGGACAATGACCACACAATCATTTGTGGGACAGGACGGAGTTCCTCCCTATACCTACGTTGTGTTGACGGGCGTGGGAACGGTGGGCCTCAGTGATGGCTTGTATCAAGCTCCTGCGACGGCAGGTTCCGCAACGGTGGTGGTGGCGGATGCTCTTGGAAATACCGCCAGCGCGAGTATCACTGTCAACCAAGGGGTTAATCTCAGTCCTGGTTCTGCAACTTTAGCCCCTGGCAATCAGGCTACTTTCACTGCTAGCGGGGGGCCAGAGCCCTATGTGTTCAGTATTGTCAGTGGTCCGGGTGTGATTTCGTCTTCGACAGCCACAACGGCGACGGTGACAGCGAGTGCGCAAGGAGTGATCGTTTTGCGGGTTACTGACAATGTCGGTAATACCAGTGAAGCGAATATTACCGTGAATCAGTCTTTGCAAATCAATCCTGCAACGAAAACTCTTGCTGTGAATAATGGATTTATTTTCTCTGCAACGGGTGGAGTGGGAAGTTATACGTATTCCGCACTCAGTGGAGTTATTGATTCCGCGACGGGTGCCTACACGGCGCCATCAGCCAGTGGATCTGATACTGTGACGGTGACGGATTCTTTAGGAAACACGAGTTCATCGACGGTAACTATTAATGGGGCGCTGGCGATTTCTCCTACGACAAAAACCTTGGCAGTGAATAACGTAACTTCGTTCACCGCATCGGGCGGGGTAGGACCTTATTCGTACTCAACAAATAATGGAACTATAAACTCATCCTCTGGTTCTTACACGGCACCTTCTTCTAGTGGTGCGGCGACAGTGACCGTGGAAGACTCTCTGGGAAATACCAGTCAGGCCACTGTCACGATCAATCCGGCGGTGACATTGAGTGCTAGTTTAACAACGATCGCAGCGAATAACACGGCGACGGTCACAGGATCGGGTGGGGTTTCGCCCTATGTGTATTCTCTCGTTTCGGGACCGGGTTCGGTGAATTCAAGCACCGGAGTTTACACTCCCTCGGCTAGTGGTGCGGGAGTTTTGAAGGTCACTGATGCTTTGGGAAATACAGCCACGGTGAATGTTTCAGTAAACGCAGCACTGCAAATCAGTCCTGCTTCAAAAACTCTGGCTGTTGGAAATAGTTTTACTTTCACAGCATCAGGGGGAGTTTCCCCATACACATATTCAACAAACACGGGAAGTATTGATTCTAGTACAGGCGCCTATACGGCGCCGGCGTCCAGTGGCTCAGCGACTGTGACAGTCACCGACTCGCTTGGAAATATCAGTTCTTCGACGGTGACAATCAATCCTGCTTTGCAGATCACGCCGTCTAGTAAAACCTTGGCTGCCAATAATGTGTTTGTATTCTCTGCTGCAAATGGAGTTTCTCCTTATACCTACTCTGTCAACAATGGATCGATCAACGCTTCGACGGGAAGTTATACGGCGCCTTCTTCCAGCGGTGTGGCGACAGTGACGGTCACAGATTCTATGGGAAATACGAGTTCTTCCACAGTGACCATCAATGCCGCTCTTTCTTTGAGTGCGAATCGAACGGTGATCGCGGCGAACAACACCGCGACGGTCACAGCGTCAGGAGGAGTTCCTCCGTATACATACTCAAAGGATTCCGGTCCCGGTTCTATGAATTCCAGTTCCGGAGTTTACACCCCTGGCGCCAGCGGAACGGGTATTTTAAGAGTGACCGACAGTTTGTCGAATTCAACGACCGTGACCGTGACGGTGAATGCGGCTCTTGCGATCTCTCCCGCGTCGGCGTCGGTGAATATTAATACGACAAAATCTTTTAGCGCCTCTGGTGGTGTGACTCCATATACTTATTCTGTGGTGAGTGGTTCTGGAAGTATTGATGGTGCGGGGCTTTACACTGCCCCAGCGGTCACCGGAAGTGCGTCTGTGAGAGTGACGGATGCCTTAGGTAATGTCAGTGACTCCGCTGTGACGATTATCAGCTGTGTTACGGGATCTCAAGTATTTACTTATACGGGAGCCATGCAGGCATTCACGCAGCCAACGGGATGTACGAAAGTTACAATTAAAGCCTGGGGCGCTGGTGGCGCG
The DNA here is from genome assembly GCF_047637665.1 of Bdellovibrio sp. Taxonomy (NCBI): domain Bacteria; kingdom Pseudomonadati; phylum Bdellovibrionota; class Bdellovibrionia; order Bdellovibrionales; family Pseudobdellovibrionaceae; genus Bdellovibrio; species Bdellovibrio sp. Next base: position 18,014 of record NZ_JBLJBT010000006.1, read on the forward strand.
GGTTCTCGGAGTTCTTCAGTACAAGCCGTCGGTGGCGGCGGGGGATACGCAACAGGGGAGTTCTCTTTGTCTCCAGGAGAACAGTTGAATGTTCGTGTTGGCGGAGCTGGAGTTTTCTGCGCTACTTCTGGTGGATTTAATGGCGGTGGAAAATCAGGCGTGAGCCTCGACATGGGGATGGGAGCAGGCCCTGAGTGTGGTGGTCCTGGAGGCGGAGCCTCAGATGTTCGCTATGGAGGCGATACGAATGCAAATCGAATCTTGGTAGCCGCCGGGGGTGGTGGAGCAGCCTCTTGTTTTTATGCTACCTGTTTTGGTGGAGCAGGAGGAGGAACGAACGGCGTGACCGGAATATTTGATGGAACCGGTATGGGCTTTGCGGGTTCACCGGCCAGCGGAGGAACCTCTTCTAGTGGAGGGGTAGCCGGTATTTGTTCAGGATGTAGTGCTGGCTATAATGGAACGATTGGATCCTTGGGATTGGGTGGAAATGGTGGCGGCACTACCGAAGTGTCCGTTGTCGGAGGCGGAGGAGGTGGTGGCGGCTACTATGGTGGTGGTGGCGGCAGCGCTTACGGTTCTGGTGGTGGAGGTTCCTCTTACGTGGGGTCTTTAGCCAATGCCTCCACTCAAGCTGGATCCGGAACAACGCCGGGAAATTCGGCAGATGCCGATCGCAGTACGGCTGGCGTCGGAGGAGCGGTGAGGGCGTCTGGAAATCCGGGCCGAGTTATCATCTACTACGGCTTCTAACCCACCGGATGCGAACACTCCGTGAGCGGAGTTTCCGCCACGGTCACCTTCACCAGCGTCGGCAAATCCTTGCGGGCGCGATCAAAAATCCACTTTGCTAAAAGTTCAGAGGTGGGGTTCTCAAGTCCCTCCACTTCATTCAACACGCGATGATCGATCTTTTCTAAAAGCGGCCTCATCTTCGCTTGAATCTCGTTGTAGTCGATGACCCAGCCAATCTTCGGGTCCAACTCTCCCACCAAAGTCAAAATCAGTTTAAAACTGTGCCCATGCATACGTGAGCAAGGGTGCGACGCTGGCAAGTGGGGGAGGAAACGGGCGGATTCAATTTGAAAATGCTGCTTCAGTTCGAATTTCATGCTACAGATATAACCTCTAGGAAAGAACCCATCAAGGCAGGCTTTAAGAAGCGGCGCGTTTCAAAAAGGTACGGCGTACCTTCGGGAGGACGGATGACGATATTGCATTTGGCTAAGCAGAACTTTAAGTTTTCGGCGGCTCATTTTCTTATTTTTGATGAAAAGCATGCGGAACGTCTTCATGGGCATAACTATCAGGTGCGTGTGGATATCAAAGCGCCCAGTGAGGAAGAGCTTCACCAGGATGGTTACTTTCTTGATTTTAATGTTTTTAAGAAGTTTATCAAAGCTCGTCTGGATCAGTGGGATGAGATTGTGCTCTTGCCGGAAAAACATCCAGATATGAAATTTAAAAAGACGGCGAAATCTTTGGAAGTGACTTTCCGGGATCGCTTTTATGTTTTTCCCTTGAACGAAGTGATCTTGCTTCCCGTGACCAACACCAGCGTTGAGCAGCTTTCGCGTTTATTGGCGGAAGACTTCTATGCGGAATTCAAACAGTACGGAGTGCAAAAAGTAAAAGTGTATGTCGAGGAGACCCGCGGGCAAGGGGCGTCGACGGTGACCCCTCGTTAAGGTTTCAGTTTGCCGGAGGCGACTTCTTGAGTAGAGAGTTCCTTCACAACTCGGTAGCGCCAAAAACAGATCCGGCCCCCCTCGTTGATTTTTTGCAGAAGGCGCTCTTCGGTTAAATCAGGACTGCCATCGCAGTCAATATGGGCAAAATCAGCAAAGGCATCGACACGGTTCACAGACCAAGAATAGGGCGATTTATCGCGGGCTAAAAAGGCGCGATTAAATCCGCCGTGACCCAGTTCAATGCCTGCAACCACAATTTTTTCCAGTTGAGGATTGCGAATTTGTTCGCGAGCGGTTGCGATCATCTGTGCATCTTCTAAGGCAATCACAAAAGCTTCTTCAGGGCGGGACTCTTTGGTTGAAACTAAGAAATATGTTTTCTTGGTATCTGCTGAAAGTTGGACGGGTTTTAAAGCCATTGCCGGGCTGATCTTTTCTTCTCCATTCAAATCATAAAGAAGAATTGAATTCAGGCGCTCTTGTCCTTCGACTTCGATACGCGCAATCTTAGACGGAAAAGTCCACTTCATAGACGACGTATCATAATACTTCTCGAGATTGAGTTCCTTTTCTTCAACCAAAGCACCAGCTCTGCTAAACGCTTTGAGTTTGATCTGGTTGGATTTTAAGAAAAGATTGAGCAAATGAATCTTCACGGATTTGACCGAGGACGGCAGCCAATGGCTGACTTGTGATGACGTCAAATCACTTAAAGGAATACTTGGCGAGTCTTCGCAAGAGGCCGTGATTTGCAACGTGTTCTTATTCCAAGACTTCAAAGAGAAGCCCATTTTTGTGGCAAGGAATTCGGAGCCGCGAAGTGAGATTTTGGATTTTGGCTCCAAGTCGTGATGCATTTCTTGAATTTCTTCTTCAAAACGAACTTGAGTCCACACCCTTTGAGGCTCTGAAGTTTTGTTGGCAATCGAAACCACAAGGTGCTCCGGGGCGCAGAAAGCCGGGGCATAGACGACATCTGAAGCGTTGGCCGCAAAGTGCGTACAAAGGACTAAGCTGCTAATTCCGAGAGTGGTCTTAATACTAAAATCCATATAGACTTCAGATCGGTCTTGGGTCGGGGAACTTAACCCTTAGTCCTAAAAACCAGACCTTAGTTTGTACCCCCGGTGGGCTTATAATAAAGATGAAAAAACTTTAAAAACCAGGGGTTTAGGTGGTATATGGTGATATCGATTCTCAGTATGCTTGCAATTGTAGGTCGGGGGCTTAAAGAACTTCCATTTGTGGGGGCATGCCTTTAACTAAGAGAAGACCGATCAGAGGGAACTCATGACTTTACTCGATACAACTTTAAAGCCGGGCCACTCCGTAGAGATTACAGGATTTGCGGGCGAAAACGTCTTTCGCGAACGTCTCCATGAAATGGGGCTTCGTGTGGGGATGACGCTCACAATTTTGGGACGTGCTCCGTTTGGGGGGCCCCTTTTGATCCGCTTTAATACGAGTTTTCTAGCATTGCGAAATGAGGAAGCGGCATGCGCCCGAGTGAAACAGAACTAGCTCTGCAGACCAAGTCGATTGCTCTTGTGGGGGCGCCGAATTCAGGTAAAACCACGCTTTATAACTGGCTTACCGGATCTCGTTTTAAGACCGTAAACTATCCCGGTGCGACGGTGGAGTTTTCTTTAGGAAAGCTGGCTCCTCACTTGGGAGAGTCCGACATGCTGGTCATGGACACCCCAGGAACTTACAGTCTTCATCCTAAAAGTGCGGATGAGTGGGTGACTCTTCGTGCGATCTACGAAAATCCCAAAGTTGATAAAATCGACGGTATTATTTTGGTCGTCGATGGAACTCAGATCTCCCGCCATCTTCAATTGGTGATGCAGTTGAAGGAAACGGGCTTTCCGATGCTCGTGGTAATTACGATGGCCGATCTTCTGCGCCGTGAAGGTATTGAGATCGACATGGAGTATCTGCAAAAAACCTTGGGTTGTCCTGTCTTGCAGTTTGAAGGATTGCTTGCGGGGGGACTCAAAGAAATCGTGACGGAGGCTAAAAAACTTTCGAGCACGCAAAAACCCTCACGCCCGGTGCCGTGGGGTTTTGATCTTCAAGAACAAAAGATCAAAGAGTGTGAGCGCATTGCGCGCGAAGCTCTTAGTCATAAGACCGATCATGCGCAAGAGCGATTAAATAAAATTGTCGAAACCACTGAAAAGTTGGATCGCGTTCTTCTTCATCCGATTTTTGGTTTCTTCTTTTTCGTTTTGATCATGAGTAGCTTGTTTGCTTCCGTTTATTGGTTGGCCACACCTTTTATGGACTACATTGATGGTGCCTTCACGTCGATGAATGAGTGGGTGGTGGCATTAGCTCCCGGCTCTTTATGGACGGATTTCTTGGCAAATGGGGTTGTGACCAGCTTTGCGGCGTTCATGGTCTTTATTCCTCAGATTTTTATTCTTTTCTTGGGGATCGGGCTTCTTGAAAGCACGGGTTATTTGGCTCGCGCGGCGACATTGATTGATCGTCCTTTTTCCGCCTTAGGAATGAGTGGTCGCTCCTTCGTGCCTTTGTTGTCTGGTTTTGCCTGTGCCGTGCCAGCGATCATTGCCACAAGAAATATTCCTTCTACCAAAGATCGTATGATCACGTCGTTCGTGATTCCTTTGATGAGTTGCTCTGCGCGCCTTCCTGTGTATGCGCTTTTTATTGCCTTTTTATTCCATGGGGAGTCGGCTTGGAAAGCCGGGGCGGCATTGGCAGCTCTTTATATTGGATCTATTCTCGTCGGGGCCTTTGCGGCAGGTGTTGTCAGTCGTTTTATCCCTCGTTCTGAGCCTTCTCTATTTATGATGGAGCTTCCAATTTACCGTCGTCCCAAGATGCGAGTTCTGCTTCGTCAGTCGTGGACTCGTACTTTGTCTTATGTGAAGCGAGCGGGACCGGTGATCTTTGCCTTTGCGGTGGTCATTTGGGTGGGGACGACCTTTCCGAACTATCAAACGGAAAATGCCCATGTGAAATTGGAAGAAAGTTACGTTGGGCAACTCGGTAAAGTCATTGAACCTGTGGTAGCGCCGATGGGTGTTGACTGGCGTGTGGGTGTGGGACTGATTTCGGCGTTTGCGGCTCGAGAGGTTTTTGTTTCCTCTTTGGCGGTGACCTTCAATATCACAGATACGAATGAAGACACTCAACAAGAGGCCCTTTTGACTCAGATGGGAACAGCGGTTAACTCAAGCGGGCAGCGAATCTTCACGGTGAGCTCTGTGATAGGCTTGATGATTTTCTTCCTGATCGCGCTTCAGTGTATGTCGACCGTCGGGGTGCAAATCCGCGAGTCAGGTTCATGGAAGTTCGCCATGACTCAGCTGGTGGTCTTTAACCTTGGGGCTTACGTGCTCGTTGTCGCCCTCGTTCAGTCCTTAAGATTTTTGGGAGTACCGTAGGGACTATTTCAGAAGAATTTCCATTGTCTTGCTGGGGCCTCGGGGATAATCTGACCCCATGATTTATGATTGTTTCGTTTTTTATGACGAATTGGATCTTTTGGAAATTCGCCTGAATACTTTGGATGCGGTGGTGGATCGCTTTGTCTTGGTTGAAGCCACGCAGACTTTTTCTAAAGTTCCCAAAAAACTTTTCTATCAGGAAAATAAAGAACGCTTTAAAAAGTTTAACGACAAAATCATTCACGTCGTGGTGAATGATTTCCCTCGCTTTAATTGGAAGAAACTGCGTCCTACAAAAAATTGGGATTTAGAGGATTTTCAGCGAAACGCCTTAAAACGAGGACTGGTGAACTGCGCTGACGAGGACGTAATTCTGTTCTCAGATGTCGACGAAATTCCGCGCCCTGAGTTGGTGAAAAAATATGCGCAGACTCCAGGGATTAAGACCTTCTATCAAGAGATGTATTACTACTATCTGAATTATCTGGTGGTCGATCACTCTGAGCCTAATGAGTTTTACAATGATTATAAGCCGTGGCATGGCACCGTTATGGCGGCGTATAAGTATTTTAAAAAATCACCGAATGATATGCGCACCTATCGCAGTCGCAGGGATGATCTGCATGTGCGAGTGATGGACGGGGGATGGCACTTCTCTTTTATGGGAGGGGCGGAGATGATCTTAAAAAAGATGAAGGCCTATGCCCACACCGAATACATGCGCGATGAGATGCTCACCGTGGAGTGGATCAAAACTCAGCTAGAGACCGGGAGAGATGTTTTTGATCGCCCCTATACCTTCAAGAAGGTGGATATTTCCCAGCGCGGTCCTGAATACGTCATCCAAAATCAGGAACGCTACAAACATCTTATTATGTCTTAAAGAAGAGATTGATAAAGGCTGAGCGTTTTTTTAAGCGTGTTCGGCCAAGTATGCTCTTGCAAGGCCCAGGAACGGGCGACTTGCCCTTGTTCTTGGGTGCGTTCTGGGTGTTGCACATAAAAACGTAAAGCGTCGGCAAGGCTTGCAGGATCTTGCGGTTTTACTAGGTGTCCTCGGATGTTCGCGCCAATCTGCTCGGTGGTTCCGCCGGCATCAGTTCCAATCACAGGCTTTTCCATCAACATCGCATCCAGGACGCTCAAAGAATAAGTTTCGTTATACGAGGCAAGAATGAAAACATCCAGAGCGTCGACGTACGGAATATAGTCCTTTTGGAAAGGGATCCTATGAAGATGCCCTTGCAAGCGCGGCTCTTTTTGTTTTTCTTCAATCCACTTTAAAAGAGTCAAAGAGCTTTCTTCATAAACCAAAGAGCCATCTTGATTACGACTCAAAATCGTCGGATCACCGACAATCACCATGTGAATCTTTGCGACTTCCTCATCGGAAAGATGATCCAACGCCTGAACCAATTCCTTTACACCCTTGCCGGGATCAATACGGCAAAGAGTTCCAAAGACAATTTCATCGTCTTTAAAACCCAGGGACGCTCTTAAGGTCTTTCTTCGTTCTTCGGAGGACGTGTACTCTTCTGTTTTTCTTCCATAGCGCATCAGATGAAGTTTTTCTGGGGCAATAGGAAAGTTCTTTCGGGCTTCACGCAGAACCCACTCTGAAGAAGAACAAAGGGCATCAACTTTGGAAAAAAGCCAGCGATGAACCAGATCCCTTTTGGGAAGGGCATTCATGTAAAGATTGTAGATATGGCGGGGGGAAGAGGAATTCCATCGTGCCAAAGCGCAGGCCCACATGTCGAGTCGCGTGTGCGAATGTAGGTGAGTGAAGTGTTCTTGGTCCACCAGCTTACGAATGCGTCGCGCTTCCTGCAGTTTTGATATCTTCTTTTCAGGAAAAAGGACGACTTTAATGGAAGTCTTTTTAAGCTCTTCCGCCACGCGAGAATGAGCCGAGCAAAGAACCTGTTGCTCAACGCCAGCTTCCGCCAGCTTTTGAATCAACTCCACCGTGTAGATTTCAAGCCCACCCCAGGAAAGAGACTGTATGCAGTGAAGAACTTTGATCTTCTTCATGCGAACCTATTTCGCTTTAAAAAAGGCGTGAATCTTTTCAAGCACCAAAGTGACATCCTCAGAACTGAGATCGGCAAACATCGGCAGACGTAACATACGGTTCGCCAGATCATCGGTGACACTCATTGAACCTGAAACGCGGCCATACTTGATTCCTGCCGGAGCAGAATGAAGCGGGACATAGTGGGTGGTTGACTGAATGCCGGCTTCTTTAAGGTAGGACCACAAGGAAGCTTTTTCGGTCACAGAATTCAAAACAATATAGAAAATATGCGCGTTGCCCTTGGCTTCCGCTGGTACGTGCATACGTTTTAAATGTCCCGCAGCTTCAAGATCCGCCAGGCCGTCATAGTATTTCTTCCAAGCGGCTTGGCGTTTGGCGGTGATTTGTTCGCCTTCTTCAAGCTGTGATAAAAGGAAGGCCGCAGCCAGTTCTGATAGAAGGTAGGACGAGCCTTTATCCTGCCAAGTGTATTTATCAACCTGACCATTCAGGAATTGCTGACGGTTGGTTCCTTTGTCGCGCACGATTTCAGCGCGAGCCACCAAACGAGGATCGTTGATGGTGAGTGCTCCGCCTTCGCCGCAGACGATGTTTTTAGTTTCATGAAAACTGAACGCCGCCATGTGGCCCCAAGTTCCCAAAGCCTTGCCTTTATAAGAGGCAAAAATCCCTTGAGCCGCATCTTCGACAACCCAGATGTTATGCTTTTGTGCGATCTCCATGATTTTATCCATCTCGCAACCGATACCCGCATAGTGAACAGGCATAATCACTTTTGTGCGAGGAGTGACAGCCTTAGCAATCGCCTGGGGATCGATATTCAATGTGCGCGGGTCGATATCCACAAAAACGGGGATGGCTCCATAAAGAGCAACGACGTTGGCAGTCGACGTGAATGTGAAAGAGGGAAGAATAACTTCGTCACCGGGACCGATTTCGGCAAGCACCATGGCCATTTCTAGGGCCGATGTGCAAGAAGGGGTGATGACTGTCATCAGTGTCGGAAGACTTTTATTAAACCATTCAACGCATTTTTTGTTGAAAGACCCTTCGCCGCTGAGTTTTTTGTTGGCGATGGCTTGAGAAATGTATTTCTCTTCATTGGAGCTTTTCGGCGGAATATTAAATGGGATTTTCATGCCCCCTCATCGTAGCGTAAGCCTTCAAAGGGGGCAATGGATTAAACGGGGCTTAGAAGCCGTCGGTGGTTCCTACTTTGCGATCTTGATCGTCGTCGTCAAAGGGAATCACGGCAGCGGCGCCCTGTGGTTTTTTCTCCACGGGACGGGACGCAGGGGCTGCGGCCTTTGCGGGGGCAGGAGTTGAAGCGGCAGGCTTCGGCTCCGATTTTTTGGCTTTGAAAGGCACCACTTTTGCCAAAGCTTTTTTCTCGGTCTTGGCCTTTTTCTCGGCCTTCGGTTTTTTAACAAGGGCCGGTTGATCGCCGCCACCCATGATCACTTGATCCAAGTTATCAACCATAGACTTCATCTGCTTAGTTTGAGCACTGATTTCCTCAGCAGACGCGGCAACTTCTTCTGAAGAGGCGGCGTTGGCTTGAGAGCCTTGATCCAATTGATTCATGGCTTTGCTGATCTGTTGAATTCCGGCAGTCTGCTCAGAACTTGCTGCTGAAATTTCGTTGTTCAGATCTGCAACCTTTTTGACAGAATTCACGATGTTCGAAAGGACTTCGCCAGAATGGTCGGCAATACTTGAGCCCTTTTCGACTTTCTCCACGCTGTCTTTGATCAAGCCATTGATGTCTTTTGCAGCTACTGCGGAGCGTTGAGCAAGCGCACGAACGGCTTCAGCGACTACAGCAAACCCTTTTCCGTGTTCACCGGCACGAGCGGCCTCTACGGAGGCATTCAAAGCCAGAAGGTTTGTCTGGAAGGCGATGTCGTCAATGACGCTGATGATTTCTTCAATCTTTTTAGAGGACTGAGAAATATCGCGCATGGATTCGATCAATTGAGAAATTTCGTTTTGACCTTGTTCGGCTGCATCTTTTGAAGATTGTGAAAGAGCTGCCGCTTGCTTCGCATTGTCTGAGTTCATTTTGACCATGGAAGACATTTCCTCAAGAGAGGCAACGGTTTCTTCTAAGGACGCTGCCGCCTCTGTTGAAGACTGAGACAGAGTTTGTCCCGCAGCTGTTAATTGAGAGATAGCCTCCGACACCTGTGTTCCAGACTGTCCTAAGTTTGAAACAATGTAACTGACTGTGTTTGTTACCCGGTAGGCAATCCACATCAAAATACCGAAAAGAGCGGTCGCACAGAAGCCAGCAATGAGCACGAGAAGTTGAATTTGGTGAGTTCTTGTCTCTTGTTGGAGCTTATTTTTCTCAGTAGCCGCCGTGTTGTAGTACTTCATGTTAGTAGAGATAGCCTTTTGCACTTCAAGGGCCATGATGTGCCAATCACCACCGTTCATGAGTTTATGAACTTTCGTATCCTCCTCGGGGGTATTTTTCTCCAGGGAGGCGAATATTTCCTCGGTCAGGGCATAAAACTGGGGTTTGAATTCCTTTGTTTTGGCGTAGTTTTTTGTTTCTTCTTCAGTGAAGGGAGTGGACTCGTAATATTTTTGTCCTTCCTTGAAATCAGCAAAGGCTTCTTTGGCTTTATTGATAAAGTTAGTGCGAGACTTTAAGTCTTCTTTGTTCGCCAGAGCGGCCCATATGAAGTAGCCGACGCGAGCTCGCTGTGTGCCCATTTGACCCAAACTATCAAGACTGGGAATGGTTTCAGAGTAAGCGTCATTCAGCATTTCGCCGAGAGAATTCATGGACCGAACAGAGATTCCGGTAAGTATCGCAAAGGCGACAACTGGCAAAATCGCAGAAAAGAGTAATTTGCCACGAAGACCTTGAAACCAGATTTTGAAAGACGTCATTTCTAGTGCTCCTTGAACTGAAAACCAAGAGTGTTATGAACCTCTTTCTTTTCGACTAAATTTAGCGATGTCTTTAATTACAAATCCCTTTTTCCACCTAGACTAAGGCGCAGTGCCCCATTCAAATGTAATTTAATTGAGTTTGGCCGCATCCTATTGATACGATTTTTCTCACGTCTAGACTCAAGGAGGGGGTAGTCATGACAAAATCGACACTAAGCCGTGCCTTTGCCGTAGTTGCTTTAATCGCAACTTTAGGCTTCACGCATAATACAGCGACCGATACAAAAACACTTTGCTCAGGTTTCGTACCTGAGAATGATATGAAAATCCCAGTGGGACTTTTCACAGCAGGTGGCATCACTGAAAAACAGTTCAATGATGTTTTGGATCGTATTGAGAAAATCTTTAAAGCCGATGTGGAGAGAATGGGTGATAACCTGAAAATCAATCGTCTTTGGAGTGATCCAACAGTGAACGCGTCTGCTCAAAGATCGGGCAAAACCCAAGTTTTGAACATGTACGGCGGTTTGGCTCGTCACCAAGCAACAACGATCGAAGGTTTCGCTTTGGTTGCTTGTCATGAGTACGGTCATCACAATGGTGGTGCTCCGAAGATCAGCGGTTGGATGGGTTCTTGGGCAACTAACGAAGGTGGCGCGGACTACTACGCGACTTTGAAATGTCTTCGTCGTTTCTTTGCTGAGGACGACAATGCAGCAATCCTTAAGGATCTTGATTTGGATCCTGTAGCGGTTGCGGGTTGTGAGGCTCAGTTCACAGACGAACAAGATCGTTTGATTTGCATGAGAAGTTCTTTGGCAGGTCAATCTGTAGCAAATCTTTTCCAATCTTTACGTAAAGAATCTACAGCTCCTAACTTTGGTACTCCAGATAAGAGACAAGTTAGCCGTATGAACGATCAACATCCTGAGACTCAATGCCGTTTGGATACTTACTTCGCAGGTATGCTCTGCGTAGCTAAAGAAAACGAAGCTTTGAGCAACTCTGACTATAAAGCGGGTTCTTGCTATGCTCCTCGTGATGTAGCGGGTGTTCGTCCTCGTTGCTGGTTCTTCCCTGGTAAGTAATCTTACTGCATTAAGGGCCTGTAAAAAGCCGGTGTCTTAAAAGGACCCGGCTTTTTGCTTTTTGAACGCCCGCCTATCTAGTTGGCTACGATGTCGCTATTCTTGGCTCTAAGATGTCCAAGAAACGAATTCTGCCCCTTGTGTTGATCGTTGTCCTTCTAGTCCTTGCCTACGTGGTGAGAACGACTCTATTTAAAAGTGAGTTTTCATATGCCGGTACCGTGGAAGTCACGAAAGTGGATATTCCGGCCAGAGTGTCTTCAGTCATAGGTCAGTTCTTGGTTAAAGAGGGGCAGACGGTCACAAAAGATCAGTTGTTGGTGCGTTTGTCCTGCGAAGATATCCAAATTGCTTTTGCATTGGCTAAGAGTAACTTGGAAAGATCGACTCGGCTGTATCGCAGCGGCAGTATCTCCCAAGAATCCTATGACCTTGTAAAAAACAAGAAAGACGACATTGAGCTTCGACTGCAATGGTGTGAAATCAAATCCCCGTTGCGGGGAACGGTGCTGACAACTTACTTTGAGCCTGGGGAAATGGTGGGGCCTGGAGGTAAACTCCTGACCATCGGGAACCTGGATGAAGTCTATGCCTATTTTTATCTTCCTCATGATGAAATCTCTCATTTGAAATTGCAACAGGAGGTCACAGCCTTTCTGCCAGAGTTGGAGAAGAAACCGTTTTCAGGAGTCATTTCTTTTATAAATCCTGAAGCAGAGTTCACTCCTAAGAATGTACAGACTCGGGAGGAACGAACGCGCCTGGTGTATGGCGTGAAAGTTTCATTTCAAAATCCAGAGGGAGTACTTAAGCCAGGAATGACGTTGGAGTGGGGCGTGAAGAAATGAGGTGACACGTGATCTCTGTGAAGGCGATCGAAGTCTTTAAAAAAATGGGACGAACGGCGGCTCTGAAAGGTCTTTCAATGGAGTTTACGCCCGGTGAAATTCACGGGATCATCGGCCCGGAGGGGGCCGGGAAAACAACTTTTTTAAGGCATCTGATCGGACTTCTTCATGTGGATGCTGGGCAGATTCACTATTTTGATGACAAGGTCGAGGTGGAGTTCACAAAGCTTCGCGAGTCTATTGCTTATATGCCTCAAACCCAAAGTCTTTATCCCGAACTCAGTGTGCACGAGCACCTCGAGTTTTTTCGAACTCTGTATGAGCTGCCCGAGATGCTTTATAAAGACCGTCGCAGAAAACTTCTGCAAATGTCGCGGTTGGAACCCTTTACCGATCGTTTGGCCTCACAGCTATCTGGAGGAATGTATAAAAAGTTGGGTCTGATATGTTCGCTGCTGTCCTCGCCGCAGGTCCTTTTATTGGATGAGCCCACAAATGGGGTGGACCCCTTAAGTCGTCGGGACTTTTGGGGACTTTTGCACGAGCTTCGAGATCAGGAGGCGATGTTGATCTTGGTGACGACTTCTTACATGGATGAAGCGTTTAAGTGCGATAAGGTTCATCTGCTCTTCGATGGCAGATGTCTTCTGGAAGGGGCACCTGAAGAATTGCTGCGTAAAGAAGAGTGTAAGACCTTTGATGAAGTTTTCCTGAAGTACGATCGTTCTTTGGAGAACCTATGAACGTCGTCGAGGTGCAAAATCTTTCCGTTCGTTTCGGCGACTATTATGCGGTCCGGAACATTTCTTTCACGGTGAAGGCCGGAGAAGTCTTCGGATTTCTCGGAGCAAATGGCGCGGGGAAAACCACAACCATCCGCGTCCTCTGTGGATTGCTGATTCCAACGGAGGGAAAGACCTGGGTGTGCGGTTTGGATGTGCAGACGCAATCTTTCGAAGTGAAAAAGAAGGTCGGCTATATGTCGCAGAAGTTTACTTTGTATGACGATATGAACGTAAAAGAAAATCTCGATTTTGCCGCCTCCTTGCGAAAGCTGGATGTAAAGAAGTTTACGGAACAGAAAGAGAAACTTTTAAGTTTTATCCACTTTAGGGCGTCAGAGAAAACGCTTGTAAGGGAATTGCCGGGGGGTGTGAAGCAACAGGTCAGTCTTGTGGCGGCTTTGTTGCATGATCCTGAATTGATTTTTTTGGATGAGCCCACGGCTGGAGTGAGTCCCGCATACCGACAGCGCTTTTGGACTTTGATCGGAGATCTTGCCAGCGAGGGGAAGACGGTGTTTGTGACGACACATTATATGGATGAGGCCGAACACTGTCAGCGAATAGCTTTGATGCGCGAAGGGGAGCTGATTGCCTTGAATTCGCCTTTAGGACTTAAACAGGAAAACTTTCCTGAGCGAAACTCTGAGGATGTCACGTTGGAGGAAGTCTTTCTTCATCAAGTGGAGGGGAAGTGAAGGTAAGTTCGATCTGGGCAATCGCAAAAAAAGAAGTTTTCCACGTGGTGCGGGATCCTTTTACCTTGGGAATGGCCTTGGGAATGCCTGTTATCATGGTGCTATTTTTCGGTTACGCCATTGAGTTTAATATGGATCGAATTCCACTGGTCGTGCATGACGCAAACAAATCAGAGATTTCATTAGAGTTGGTCCGTTCCTTCACAAATTCCGGATATTTTATCTCACAATATGTCGCAAGCCCTGCTCACGCTGTTCAGCACTTGGATGAGGGATTGGCGTATGCGGCACTGATCATTCCTCCGACATTCACCGCAGATTTAAAGCCCGCCACAGAAAGTTCAGTGCAAATTTTGGTGGATGGTTCTGACAATGCATCAGCGGGTTCTGTTGTGGGATATCTGGGGGGAGTTCAAAGGAAATTTTTAGAAAAACAAGGGGGCGTACTTCACGATCCCTTAAGCTTGGAAACGCGGTTTCTTTTTAATCCGGAATTGAACAGTCGATGGTTTGTGGTTCCTGGTCTTGCGGCCGCGATCACCGCCATTCTTTCAATTCTTCTGACGGCATTGACGGTGGCGCGCGAATGGGAGAATGGCTCAATGGAATTACTGCTGTCCACTCCCGTGCGTCCGGTTGAGATTATTTTGGGGAAGCTTTTACCTTATTCGGTGATGGGAGGGATTGCCATTCTCTTTGTGTTTATGATGTCGCAGTGGGTGTTCGCAATCCCTTTTCGGGGAAACTTTTTTCTGTATCTAGTTTCAAGTTTGATTTTTTTAAGCACGTATTTGGCTCAGGGACTCTTGATCTCGGTCATGACCCGACGGCAGCAGTTGAGTATGCAATTTGCGATGCTCTCAGGTCTTTTGCCGACAATATTGTTGTCGGGATTTATCTTTCCAGTCGAGCATATGCCCAGCTTTTTCTATTATTTTACAATGTTATTGCCAGCGCGGTGGTTCATTAAAATCAGCCGCGAACTGTTTTTGCAAGGGGCCACGATTGCCGAGATCTGGCCGTCCTTTTTAGCTTTGTGTGTTTTGTTGATGGTGATGATCTTATTGGCCACGCGAAAATTCAAGAAGGATGTCGAACCATGAAAACGCTTTGGGGGTTTATAAAAAAGGAATTCTTGCAAACGCTTCGTGACACTCGGATGCGGATGCTTTTGTTTGTGGCGC